>JBOGJX010000487.1:0-2172 GCA_050745285.1 Terriglobia bacterium | reverse complement strand
CGCCGCAGCCGCAGACACCGAGAATGGCGAGCCCGTTACGGCACGGTTAAAACCGTGCCCTTCCGCTCTCCTAACCGGAATTTTCGGAGCAGGATTACAAATTATAGTGCCGCCCTTTGCTGCAGTGGCGTTCTCTGAACGCCGGAAAACCGGCGGCGGGATGCCCCCGCTACAATGACAGATTCCACTGTAATTTGTAATCCTCATTAAAAGGGAAGGATTCATGGCTCTTTATCTAGTTACCGGTGGCAGTGGTTTCATCGGCTCGCACGTGGTGGACGAGTTGCTACGGCGCGGGGATCGCGTGCGCGTGCTGGATAATCTCTTGACCGGGCGCAGGCAGAATCTGGACCACGTTCGCGACCGGATCGAGTTCTTCGATCTGGATATCCGCGAACTCGAAACAATGCGCGCTGCTTTCGAAGGTGTCGACTATGTGGTCCATCTGGCCGCGTTGCCCTCGGTGCCGCGATCCGTAGCTGACCCCATCACTTCGAACGCCATAAATATCAGCGGCACGCTCAACGTGTTAGTGGCGGCGCGAGACGCCAAGGTGAAGCGGCTGGTGTTTGCCGCTTCCTCCGCTGCGTACGGAGACAACCCGGAGTTTCCGCGCGTTGAGACTCAGATGCCGCGTCCTCTCTCGCCCTATGGGCTTACCAAGCTGGCCGGCGAATATTACTGCCAACTATTCACCCAACTTTACGGGTTTGAAGCGGTGGCTCTGCGCTATTTCAATATCTTCGGCCCCCGGCAAAATCCCTATTCCCCCTATACCGGCGTGCTCACCGTCTTCATCTCGGCGTTTTTGCAAGGCAAAACCCCAACCATTTTCGGGGACGGCGAGCAATCCCGGGATTTCACCTATGTGGCCAATTGCGTCCAGGCGACGCTTCTCGCCTGCACGGCCCCAGGCGCCGCAGGCAAGGTGATCAACGTGGGGGTGGGCGAACAATTCACGCTGAATCGTACCGTGGCGCTGCTCAATAAAATCATGGGCCGCGAAGTGACGCCCAACTATGGCCCGGCGCGCGAGGGCGATGTGAAAAATTCTCTGGCAGACGTGTCGCTCGCCCGGAAGACGCTGGGATTCGAGCCGCTCGTCCGTTACGAAGACGGCCTGAAGCGCACGGTGGAGTGGTATCGCCAGGAGCTGGGCATTCGCGCCTAGGGTAGCGGGTAGCGGGTAGCGGCCAGCGGTCATCAGTAAGCCTTCCGCTGGTTGCCAGCCTGTAATTTCAAATTTCGCATTTCGAATTTTTGACTTTTAGATTTCCATGAACTGGTCCGTCGCGTTCGTTATTCTCTTGATCGTGGTGTGGGTTGTGGCGTTGCTCTATTATGGCTGCGCGACGCCGAGCTCCCAGCTTCTTGGGCGGTCGCTCGTGCGCGGACCAGCAGGCCGGAACCGCGTGGCGCTCACCTTCGACGACGGACCGACGCCGCCCTGCACGGATAAAGTGCTGAACGTGCTCAAGGAATACGGCGTCACAGCCACGTTCTTCGTGAACGGCAAATGGGTGGACCGCTTCCCTGAAACGTTGCGGCGCATTCAGCGGGAGAGCCACGCGATCGGCAACCACACGTATACGCACCTTTTTCTTTACCTCAAAACGCGCCGGCGCATCGCGCGGGAAATCGACCTCACGCAGGACGCCATCGAGCGCGTCACTGGCCAACGGCCCAATATCTTCCGTTGTCCCTACGGAGTGCGATGGTTCGGCCTCTTCGCCGAGCTGGGGCGGCGCGGAATGACGGCGGTTCAATGGTCGGACACTGGTTTTGACTGGATCAAGAAGAATACCCCGGCGGACATCGCGCGCAACGCCGTCAAGAATCTAAGCGACGGTTCCGTGATCCTGCTGCACGATGGGTGCGGCGCGAAGGAGCCCGCCGAAGCCGATCATTCTCCCACCGTAGAAGCTCTGCCCGCCATCATCGAAGAGGCTTACAGGAGGGGATTCAAATTCGTGCTGGTAGATGAATTCCTAACATAGGGGCATGGGATGGGAAGCGTTGCTTCCTTCCTGCACCCAAGACGTTCGTAGGGGCGCTGCTTGCTGCTCCCTGGCGTCCGGCTCTACCAAACTCTTTGGGCGCGGCAAGCAGCGCCCCTAGCCCGGATTATTCATGAAACGATTGGCACTCGCGGAAGGGCGGGGTTTTAACCCC
>JBOGJX010000486.1:0-15262 GCA_050745285.1 Terriglobia bacterium | reverse complement strand
GGCTAAAGCCGTCGATCTTTTAGATCCTGGTTTGGCACGGCTAAAGCCGTGCCCTGACACGCCGCTATCGAACTTAACCTTGTAATGCTAACAGGTTGCTGAAAAACTTGTAGCGGCGGCTTCATGCCGCCACGGACACGTTGAGGACACTTGACTTGTGGCAATATAAAATCGCCGTCCCGCTCCTCACGCGAGGTTTTGCAGCAACATCCTGATTCTCTCTGATGTTACATCTCCGCTTCGGCGGGCGATACGACAGCGAAGCGATAACCGGACCCTCGCACGGTTTGGAGGAACTGGGGCCGGTCCGGCTGCACCTCGATCTTCTCGCGCAGGCGGCGAATGTGCACGTCTACTGTGCGCGGCGTCACAAAGCGGTCGCGGCCCCAGACCTCATCCAGCAGGCTCTCGCGGGTGAAGATGCGGCGCGGATTCGAGGCCAGGAAGTGAAGCAGCCTGAACTCGAGCGTGCTCAGATCGATGGATTGCCCCCGGACAAGGACTTCTTGGGTGCTCGCATCCAAGCGCATGTCCCGGGTTTCGATCACGCTGGGCTCATTGTGCGGGCGTTCTTGCCGGCGCAGCACGGCCCTGATCCGCGCCACCAGCTCGCGGGGGCTGAAGGGCTTCACCACGTAGTCATCGGCGCCTAGTTCGAGGCCTAGAACGCGGTCAAACTCTTCGCCCTTGGCAGTAAGAAAGATGACGGGTAGGTTTTTCAGGTTTTGGTCTGCGCGTAGGCGTTTACAAACTTCGAGACCGTCGAGATCGGGAAGCATGATATCGATCAGGGCGAGGTCCGCTGGGCCACGGCGAATCAGGTCGAACCCCTCCTTGCCGCGAGCCGAGCTTCGGACGTCATAGCCCTCTTTGCGCAAGGTGTAACTGAGCAGATCCACGATGTCCTTCTCGTCCTCGATCACGATAATCCGCTGCGTCATGGCCTCATTATATCATTTAGAACGTTACATTAAAGTTAAGACCTGGTTACGCGGCCGAGACAAGCGAGACACAGGGGATGCTGAGAGAGTCGGCGTGTCATTCAGAGGAAGTCGCCGCGGCGACCAGCGAAGAATCTCCCAAGTTATCGATTTATCGATTCAATATAAAAGCAGGTTCTTCGCTTCGCTCAGAATGACATTTATTGAGGATTACAAATTATGGTGACATCCGGCGTTGTAGGGGCGGCGTCCTGCTGCCGGTTTTTCGCCAAAGGCGCGGATGAGCGGAAGCGCTGTCTCCCTTGCGCCCTTCGTGGTTGCGGTCGGGGTTGTTTTGCGCGGCCGCCCGAACTACCATGGTTTTATCCTGGCGCGCGATTTTGCGGGAGTTCTGATGAAAAACAATTCCGGTTCCTGCCTCCGGGTTGCCTCCAAGCGGGCATGCTTGATGGTCTGTGCGATTTGTCTTCTCATCCTGTTCGCATCGGTTCCCTCACTTCGCGCGGATGATTTCCGCAAGGTCGAGCACTATTCCGTGCGTATGTTCTCCTACGGCACGCTGACGGTGAACACGCGTATTGGGGATCTGGATATCGAGGGCTGGGACAATCCCAAACTTTCGATCGAAGCGGAGAAGCTGGTGATCGCCGGCTCGCGGAGAAAGGCGCAGCGGCTTTACAGCCGCGTTCAGGTGCAGATTGAGGGGCGTGACCATAATATTCGGCTCAGCACTCTGTATCCCAAGCGGCGGCTGTGGCGGCCCTTTCGCGGCGAATCAAGGCTTTCGGTGAACTTCACCATCCACATGCCCTATGATGCGAACCTCCGCCTGAAGTGTGTGGATGGTGATGTGACCGTGAGAGACATCGGCGGACAAGTCTACGTGAACGATAACTATGGCGACGTGGAAGTTGACGTGCCGCGTGTCTACCGCCTGCGCGTGCTCGACGCCCACTCCTGGCTCGGCTACGTGCAAAGCGATCTGCACGGCATTCCGCAGAATGATATTGGTTTCGGAAGAACGCTCGATTTCCGCAACCCGGAGGGCACCCAGATCATCGTGGTGCGCGTGCATATGGGCGGCGTGTGGGTGTATGGCGAAGAAGATTGACAAGAAGTCAAAAGGCAGAAATTAGAAGGCAAAATCACGCCGATTTCGAGTTTCCAGTTTCTACTTTCCAGTATGGTGAGGCGAACATGGGATCCGGACAAACTCTCTCATCGGCGGCAATTCTCGATTACCTGCATTCCCGGCGGCGGTGGATTCGTTGGCGCGAGTGGGCAAGCGGGCGGCGGTATCTCCTCACGCGGTACGGCGACCGGTCGAGCCCGGTCGTGGTGATCGCGCACTCCCATCGGGACGCTCGCGCCGCCCGGCAAATCTCTCTATCTGTTGAGCAGGATTGGCTCGATGCTCCGCAGCATTGCCGCGAGGCCTATGATGAAATTCTTTTCCGCGCGCCGGGCTTGATTGTGATTCAACTCCGGCAAAAAAACCTCTGCGGATGTTTGGGGCACCGCCACGCGTACATCAAAGAGCCGCCCTTCGCGGAATCGCACGACGCCTTCGGCAGCGTGGCGATAGGGGAGATGGACGTTGCCTACAAAAGCGTCGAGCCCTGGCCGGCCCTGCCTCTTTCCGATACCGCCATGGATACAAAATTCCTCGAAGGAAGCCGCCTCGAGGAGTTTCACAAGAAGCAATTCCGGCTGAAAATCCTCAGCATCATTCTGCACGAAACCCATCACCTGGTCGCGCCGCAGGAGCCAGAGCAGAGAATCCGCGAGCGCAGCCTTGCCTTCTATCACGACTCGCTGGCAAGCTACGTCGAAAGCGCCGTCGCAACTCTATCTCTCACCATCGACCGGTCGTTCTTCCGGCTGGAGTAGTTCCCCAGACGGCAGACCTATGACCCGAGATCGGAGGCCGTCTTGTTACCGGCTACCCTTTGCCATGTAATGCCGGTCCAGCCCCTGCCGGACCAATGTCTTGATGACGGCTTGCCGACTGATGTTCAATTCCTCAGCCGCGGCGTCGAGTTCCCTCAGAATGGACGCCCGGAAATCGACATTGACCCGTTGAATGGGTTCCGTCATCCGGCCTTCATTCGTAAAGTAACCGGAAATGTCTTTGCCCTGATCGGCCGCCCTCGCGATGGCTTCTGCGGAAACCCGCCTTTGCTGCTTAAGAGTTTTTTTCATAGAGCCGCCTCTCCTGTTGCGTTGCTTTCCATAGTGTCACCAGGTGGTAGTATTCTCTTTCCTCATCTTCCCGCACCTCAAAGATCAGCGTGAAAAGACGACCAGCCACCCAGCCTACCGCCCGGAATTGTTCCGGGATATCCAGGCGGCGATCGAGGTAGTAGGGGTGCGAGAAAATTTCCTGAGCTTCTTCAAAACCGATTCCTCGCTGTGCAGTCGCCTTCAGTCGTTTGCTTTTTCGCACATCGAAGTGGAATCTCATGTGGTATAACTGTTATACCACATGTTTGTGGGATTGCTATGCGGCATGCTTCCAAGGGGTGTACGACACAGAAGTGAGACGGGAATGGATTCCCGCTTGCGCGGGAATGACCGTGCGGGCAATTGAGCAGGGAAAACCGTCATTCCCGCGCAAGCGGGAATCCACCCGCAAGGCATCAAATCACTTTTACGTCGCGCACCCGCTTCCAAGACTCTAGCAAGGGTTCATCACAGACCCACGATGTGTATCCGGCGGCTCCGACCCGCCGCAGGCAGCGCCACTTTTGCGTTGTAAGATGGTAGGGTCATGCTTATCCGCCGCTCCTCCGCGGGGCTGCTCCTTGCCATTACGATGTCGCTGGCCGCCGCGAGCTGCCGCAAGCCGCGCGAAGTCCGATCTCACGCGCCCCAGGTGGTGATCCTAGGGTTTGACGGGGCGGACCCCAACCTGGTTTCGCAATGGATGGCCCTGGGCAAGCTCCCGAACCTTGCTCGTCTCGCGCGCGAGGGCGCCTTTAGACCCCTCCGAACCACCAACCCGCCGGAATCACCAGTGGCGTGGGCTTCATTCGCCACAGGGCTCAACCCGGGCGGTACCGGCATCTTCGATTTTCTCACCCGCGACCCCAAGACCTATCTTCCGGAGCTGGCTCTGGCCAAGGTTCGAAAGCCTAAATTGCTCTTCGGCATGATCCCTATCCGGCGGACCCGCGTGACCAACGAGCGCCATGGGATTCCATTCTATAAAGCCGTCGCGGACGCCGGATACAAAGCCGTGGTGCTGCGAATGCCGCTTGAGTTTCCTCCCACGCCGCTGCCCGGCGGAAAACTCTGGGCTGGGTTGGGCGTCCCGGACGTTCGCGGAACCTGGGGAACCTTCTTCTACTTCAGCACCGAGATTGAGCCATGGAACATGGGGGACACCGAATTCGGCGGGCGTCTCGTGAGTCTCGATCTCAAGCACGGTACGGCGGACGCCTTTGTCGATGGCCCCGTTAATCCTGCGTCAAACAACGATCAGCGCATTCGAGCGCCCATCCGGTTCACCACACATCCGTCAGATAATTCCGTTGACATTCGTTTCGGCGGCCGTGCGGAGACCGTGGCCAGCCGCCACTGGAGTGGATGGTTTCGTGTGGCTTTTCCGTTCGCGCATTTTCTGTCCGTGCGCGCCATTGCGCGCTTTTATGTGATTGGCGTCTCACCCGATTTGCGCATTTACATGTCTCCGTTGAATATTGACCCGGTCTCACCAGTGCTGCCGATTTCTTCTCCCGGAAACTTTGCCGCGCAATTGGTGAAAGCGCACGGTCTCTTCAAGACGCTCGGATGGTGGCACGACACCTGGGGGCTGAACGAAGAAAAGATCAGCGACGGCGTCTTTCTGGATGACACGTTCCGCACCATGCAGAAGCTTTCGGATATTACGGTGGATGAGCTAGATCGCGATCATCCGCGCCTGCTGCTTTCCGTCTTCACCAGCACCGACAGCGTCTCGCACATGTTCTACCGCCTGATGGACCCGAAGAGCCCGCGTTACGACCCCGAAGAAGCCAAGAAATACGGCGATGCGATTCTCTGGACCTACGAGCGCATGGACCAGGTGGTAGGCCGTGTGGAGCAGGCGATGGAGCCGGGGGCCACGCTGATTATTGTGTCGGACCACGGCTTTCACAGCTTCCGCCGCGGGTTTAACACAAATACCTGGTTGGTGGCGAACGGCTACATGACGCTCCGCCATCCGGGCGCTTCCGGAAGGACCTACAGGCTTAGCGATCTTGGAGGCAGCGGAAACTTTTTCCCGGACGTGGATTGGCGGCAGACGCGCGCCTATGCGCTCGGGCTCGGGCAAATTTATCTGAACCTGCGCGGCCGTGAACGCGACGGCATTGTGAATCCCGGCGCGGAATCCCATCAGTTGATCGAGGAGATTTGCTCGAAGCTCCTCGCATACAGGGACCCTAAAACACACGAGCAGGTGCTTGAGGACGTCTACTCTGGAAACGACATATTTCACGGCGACTATATGGCCGGGGCGCCGGACCTTCAACTCAATTTCGAGCCTGGCTACCGCACGTCCTGGCAAACGTCGCTCGGGGCCATTCCGGCGGGAATCGTGGTGACGAATACGCGCAAGTGGAGCGGCGACCACTGCTCATCGGACCCCGTGAATACTTCGGGAATCTTTTTTTCCAATCGCCCGCTCGTCACGCCCGGCCCCAGCATTGTGGATATTGCTCCCACGGTGCTCGGCTTTTTCAAGGTGAAACCCCGGCACCCTATGGACGGGCGGCGCTTGGAATTCGCTAAGTAGTGTTCAGGTGCAGTGTGCCCACCGGGCCCGACGCCGCTTCTCGCGATTTCTCTCCTGGATTGTTGAGTAGTCGTGGCGCGTACGACACCCGCAAAGCATGAAAATTCAGTCGGAAGGGCACGGCTTCAGCCGTGCCGTCGGACCATGCGCTTGGCCTTCTTCCGCTGTTTTGATCGGAATTTTCGGAGTAGGATTACAAATTATAGAGACGCCCTTTGCTGGTGCGGCGTTCTCTGAACGCCGGAAAGACGGCGGCGAGATGTCGCCGCTAATGGGAGGGGGAAGGGCGGCGAGTGCGTAACCTTCATCTCCACCGGCGAAAAAGAGTTTGACGCGCCTGGGTTCGGGCTTGATTTTCGTGCTCCACGCGCATCCAATGGTGGTAGACTAAGGGCGATTGGGTCCTGATTTTAGAGGACATTCCTACACGTCATATTCGGGGGCGGAGTAAGCAGCCGCCCCTCCTGCCCTGTCCCCGGAGGGGGAACCAAGATCGGGAGAGAGCACCTTGGCTAAACAGAAAGCTTGGCGCGCCACCAAGTGGGCGATTGGGATTCTGATTGTCCTCCTGGCCATTTTCTTCTATGGAGTCGTCCCGTGGTTTTTTACCAACATCGTTACTAAAAACAATTTCCGCTATCACGACGTGAATGCGGGCAAGACGCCGGCGTCCTTCCAAATGCCATTCGAGGATGTCCAGTTTACCTCTCGCGATGGTATTCCGCTGAAAGGATGGTACGTGCCCGCAAAGGCCCCGGATGGCGGCCCGGCGCTTGGGACCATTATTTATTGCCACGGCTTTCATCGCAGTCGGCTTGAGATGTTGCCCATGGCGGTTTTCGGACACCAATTGGGTTACAACGGTTTGCTCTTCGATTTTCGCAATCACGGACAGAGTGGAGGAAAGGTAACTTCTCTCGGCTATTGGGAGCGGTTGGACGCGCAAGCCGCCGCCAGCTACGCACTCGATCGGGAGAAATCGCCGCATCCTGTCATCCTCTGGGGTGTTTCGATGGGCGCCGCGGCCGCTCTAATGGCGGCCGCCGATGATCCCCAGGTGAATGCCGTGATTTCAGACAGTACCTTCCTTTCCTTCCGCGGCGTGATTCACCACCACTATTATCTTGTGATCGGCATCGTCCGCCGCCACTGGTGGTGGTTCCCGCCATTGCCGGCCTTTCCCCTCGCTAACGAAGTTGTCACATGGTCCGCATGGCGGGCGCACTTTAATTCCTCTGATTTTAATCTCGAAAATGCGGTCCGGCGCATCGGCTCGAAGGCCATTCTGTTTGTGGCCGTTCAGGATGACGAGCGCATGCCCCCTCGCATTGCCCGGACGCTCTATTCTGTGGACAAGAGTCCGCTGAAACAAATCGTAATCCTGCCCGGCCACCGCCACGGAGAGGGATTCAATGACGCAAGAACTCCGTATGAAGAGGCCGTCAAAGAATTCTTGGCCAGTCTGGGCGCCGAGGCGCGCCCGTAGGGGTTCGGCGTAGGGTAAGGCTTGCCCAAGCTTGTTTAAATTCCATCTCAGACATTTGGACGCAACCGGCTCACGGCGCGAGACAAACGATTAAAGGTGCGCGTCTGCGGCAGGGTTGAAACCGTGCCCTGCCGTTCTAGCCCCTAAGCTGTGTATGGCAAGCCGTGCCCCTACACTCATATTAAGTTTATCCCTAAATCAGCCGATATTGTCATGAGAAGACTGGTGAGGGATTAACCTTGAGCGAATTTGTCGCGCGGCAGCCCATTTTCAACCGGCACGAGCAGGTTTACGGGTACGAGCTTCTCTTCAGGTCCAGTCTGAACAACGATTTCGATGGCTCGGATGGGGAGGCGGCGAGCCGCAACGTGGCCGACCACCTGATGACCTTGGGAAAGTCCCTCACCGGGGGCAAACTGGCTTTCATTAACTGCCCTACGGGTTTTCTGGTGAATGACTACGTCATGCTGCTGTCCCAGAAGGACACGGTGGTGGAGGTGCTTGAAACCGTTGAACCCACTCCAGAGGTTATTGAAGCGTGCCGGCGGCTGAAGAGGGCGGGCTACCTGATCGCGCTGGACGATTTTGTTCTGACGCAGGAAACCCGCTGCTTAATCGAGCTGGCAGACATCATCAAGATTGATTTTCTTGCCACGCCACCCTCGCGGCGCGAAGAGGTGGTCCGTCAATTTGCCCCCCAAGGCATCCAGTTGTTGGCGGAGAAAGTGGAGACGCGAGAGGACTTTCGTCATGCCACCGGGTTGGGTTACAAGTATTTTCAGGGGCATTTTTTCTGCCAACCGGTAATCATCGCGAGCAAGCGAATTCCCGCTTCAAAGCTTGCCTACCTGCGCCTGATGAACCTCGTGTCCCAGCCGGAATTGGACCTTGTCGCGCTCGAGCAACTCATCAATGCGGAGGTCTCGCTCTGTTACAAGCTGCTGCATTATATGAACTCGGCGCTTTTCGGATTCTGGAGCGAGATCCGCTCCGTCCGGCACGCTCTTGCGCTGCTCGGCCATAACGAGGTGAGAAAAATCGTCTCGCTCGCAGCGGCCCTCAGTATCGCGGAGGACAAGCCTACAGAGTTAATTTCCACGGCCTTGCTGAGGGCCCGCTGTTGCGAACAAGTTGCTTCGCACATGAACCCTGCCTTGGCAAAAACGCTGGGTTCACTCCCCTTTATCGTTGGGATGTTCTCCGTGATGGATGCCATGCTGGGCAGGCCTATGGTCGATATTCTGCAGCAAGTGGCTCTGCCCGGCGAAGCCAAGGAGGCGCTTCTTGGGGGTAAGAATTGCCTGCGCGATATCTATGAGTTGGTCTTTGCTTACGAGATGGGCAATTGGGGCGCGTTGAACTGGTATGCGGCGAAGCTGGGCCTGGATGAGACGGTGATGCCGGTTCTTTATCTCGACTCCCTGGAATGGTCGAAGCTTGTTTTCAACGTGTCTGAGAAGGCAACCTCCAAGCCCGTTGGAAACCCCGCTGCACGGGTGGTTTAAATGGTAGTGGTGTAGTTTGGTATATATAGCGGCGCGTTTATCTTGCCAAACCGCGGCGTAAAGCCGCCCTACATCAAACTGTACCTCTGCCGTTTAAACCCACTCTGTTATGGCCAGGCAACCGCGCCCCTACAATGGGCGCCGCCGGTACTTGTTATCCAAAACACGCACCTTCAATCAGGATGGCGTGGACGTGGGTTGGGCCGTGCACACCCCGGATGCTGACCTGCTCGATGTCTGAGGTGCGGCTGGGTCCGGTAATAAAAACCACTGATCTGCCGCTCATCTCCTGATCCTCGTTTTGGACAACCGGAAGTTGCCGCAGCACCTCTTCAAGTGATTCCACCACCTGAGCGCGGGTATAGAACGCGATATGGATGGGCGGAGCCAGAGACGCGAGCTGGCTTCCCTCGGTGGCGCTACTGAGCACGAGGCTTCCGGACTCCGCCAGGGCGAAATCGGCCCCAGTGATGCCAGCCAATGCGGAAAAACATTGGCGGCGGAATGAGGCCCAATCATCAGGTAGAAGCTCGTTGCGATCTGGACAGCGAGCCACGGCATAATTCAGGGCCTCGAGTTTCTGCGGAACCTCAAGCCGGGTGAGGAGCGGATTGCGCGAAAGAACAACGGGGCCATTCGCCGCGGGTGGAAGAATCTCCAGGAGAATTTGCTGTAACTCAGCGGCGGAACCGGCACGGTGAGCGGCGCCAGCAACGGCAATAACCTCCGCTTCAAAGCGTTCGACCAGCTCTCCAGGCGCAATGGGCGCTAGAACCCTTCCTATCTCCGGGAAAACGGCTTTTCTAGACTGACTGCCCGGCGCCGGCCGGTCCAGCGCCTGCCGTACGCGCGCCAACATTTCTTCTCTGCTGGACATGGATTTCACTCACCCTGGCATCGCGCTGCGGTACATAAAAGCCGTCCGGGGTTCTGCCTCAATGCTTCGGCAAAGGCATACAAAGAGCCTTCTGAATTTTGCCTTGGACCCTGAAAAAAGACAATAGCTGGCCCATGTCAAGTGGGGTCAAGTGGGGACATCCGAACAGGCAAAACTTTCGGGGATAGGTGATTCACTATGACGCACCACGGGAAATGACGAAAATTGCCGCGATCAGGATGGCAATGCCAATCCAGGAGTATGCGTACGTGCGTGAAGTTGAATCTTTCCATTCACCGGTCGCCGCGCCCAGAACATTGGCGGTCATAATATTTGCGGACAAAAATAGCGGCCAACCTACGATTCCGCCGAGGGCCCCTAAAACGACTGCGCCGAAACCGTAAAAGGCAATGCCTCCAAACCAAACGACTCCCATCACGACGGCGCCAAGCCAGTACTTCACCGCGGCGTCAGGCGCCAAAAATGTGGACCAGGTCTTGTTCTTCCTTAGCAAATAAAAGCAATAGGCAGCGTTGGGAAGGAACCCGGCGGTCAAGGCCAAAGCCCAAATGGCATTAGCCGCCATCTTCGAGGATGCTCCCGCCGCGAGGCTTAGCCGTTGAAGTTCTCCGCCGAAAACAAAACTAAAATTTAGCATGGCGGAAAGAATGCCCGAAAAAACGCAGATCACCAATCCGAGCCTGAAGCTGGAGGACGCTTTCTGATGTGATTCCGAGGAGTGTTCTTGCTCTCGACGCCGGCCAGCGATCGAAGAAAACACGATGCCAAGCACAATAAGCAGGAGTCCAGCGGCTAGAGCATAGCCTTGTCGCGTCAACAATTGGCCGGGATGCAAAATTGCCAAAGGAAGCAGCGAACCCAACCCTGCTGTAATTCCCAGGATGACGGTGAAACCTAGCGCCATCCCAACGCGGTCGATTCCTAAGCCGAAAAGTGTCGAGCCGATCCCCCAACCGAGTCCAAAAAGTGCCACCAGGATCAGGGTGCGCCATCCCGCCTGATGATAGACGCCCATCAAATGCGGTACCGATAGGAGGGCCAGTAGCCAAGGGACAACGAGAGTCCCAAAGATCGCATACACAAGCCACGTGTTTTCCCATCTCCAAGCCGGCAGCTTTTTCATGGGAAGCGCAAAGCTCCCGTTCAGCACGCCGCCAATCAAAACCAGAACTATTCCTCCGAGTATTCCTATGCCCATAAATCCTCGTGGAGCAATTGAAGCAAGAATTCCGCACACCTCATAACCGGCTTAAAATTCGCTTCGTCATTATGCGGGCAAATGCAGATTGGAACAACCAATACTTAGCTCCGCGCTCCGCTACGGGTCCCTACGGTGGGTGCTGCCAGGTTGAACCGGCGCCACAAGGAGAGCCTGAAGGTAATTGGCGAGGAAGAAAACAATGTAGCGGCTAAGCGGCTCCAGCGAGCCGGAATCACTTCACACGATTCGGCGGCGGTTTCGGTCTGGCGTCTCAGCTCTGAGCGAAGTCCGAACATGAAAACACTTGACAATCACCTATTGGCGTAGTAGGGTTACATACGAACATAGGAGAGCGGAATGGCCGAACCCAAATTAACGAAGCTCGAACTTCAGATCATGGAGGCGCTGTGGACGCGGGGCGAGTGTTCCATCCGCGAGATTCAAGAAACTTTTCCGGAGAAGGATAGGCCAGCCTATACGACTATTCAGACTACTGTTTATCGCCTGGAAGGGAAAAAGGCCGTGCGCCGCCTCAGGAAGGTCGGTAACTTTCATATTTTCGAAGCGGCAATGTCCCGCCGTGCGGCGCAGCGGAGATTAATCGACGAACTCCTGGGGTTGTTCGGCGGGCGCACGCAACCCGTGATGGCGCGCCTGATTGAATCCGGTAAACTCACGCTCAAGGATGTCAAGGAAGCCGAGAAAGCACTGCGCGAGCTGGAGAGAAAGTAGCGGCGTGTTTACCACGCCACTGCGAAAATGGCGGCGTGAAGAAATAGCGCAAACCTCCGCTGTTGAGGTCTGCGGCCTTCAATTGGGAACCCACAGACAAGCCGCGGACCTGAGAGACGCAGGTCCACGCTACCAGTTCCCGGCGTCATTCCCGCGAAAGCGGGAATCCAGGTAAGGCAAAACCGAAAGGACACGTCGCAATGATCCCGAAATATCTCTCCCTGATCTGGGCCGCCGTTGCGCCAGCGGTGGCGAACCACTTATGGCAGTCGACGCTCTTCGCCGTCATCGCCGGATTGTTGACGCTGACTTTGCGAAAGAATCAGGCACGAGCTCGTTATTGGCTTTGGCTGGCGGCGTCGGTGAAATTTCTCGTTCCCTTTTCGTTGCTGATTGACATCGGCGGCTATCTGGCAAGGCCAAGCGGCGCCGCAGGGATGCAGTCCGGATTTTATTTTGCTATCGAAGAGGTAGCGCAGACCTGTGCTCTTTGCAGGTCCGCGGCCTTTCTTGAGATTCCGAGCAATATGCCGCAGAGTTTGAAAAGCGCAAACTCGGCGCCACCTACCACGGACAGGTCACCTTCAACGGCCTGCCCGTTCCAGGGGCGACGGCAACGGCCATCCAGGGGACCAAAAAGTTTGCCACCATCACGGATCAACAAGGTCTCTTTTCGTTTCCTGATTTGACGGATGGAACCTGGGCGATTGACGTCGAGGTGACGGGCTTTTCGACGATTAAACAAGATGTGGTGGTGGCGTCGAACGCGCCCGCGGCCAAATGGGAATTGAAGCTACTGCCGCTCGCCCAAATCAGGGCCGAGATTAAGCCGGGAACGGGCAGAGCAGAGTCGCGTTCTAAGTCTGCGGGTTTGTCCCAAGCGCCGGAGAAAAGCCGCAGACCTGCAAAAAACGCAAGTCTGCGCTACCCGCTTGCACCGAACATTTCGGTTGAGACCTCTCACCCGGCTCGCTCCGCTCGCCACCCTCTCCCCAAGGGAGAGGGTGCCGGTTCTGATTCTAATGCGGAGTCATCCGAACAGGAGCTCAGCCAACTCGCCTCCCCCGGTTTCCTTATCAATGGCAGCGAGAACAACGCAGCCACTTCACCCTTCGCACAGATGCCCGCGTTCGGCAACAATCGCAGCGGCGCGAATGGGCTGTATCGGTTTGGGATCGGCGCAATCCTCGACAATTCGGCATTGGATGCTGCGCCGTATTCCTTGAGCGGTCAGCGCACGTCCAAGCCCGTCTATAACCGCATTACGGGTATAGCGACGTTTGGCGGCCCGCTCAGGATTCCGCATTTACTTCAACACGGCCCTGCCGTTTTTGCCGACTACGAGTGGACGCGAAACCTCATTGACACCACGCAATCCGCTCTGACGCCGAGTTTGGCGGAACGGAATGGAGATTTCTCGCAGGTTCTGAATGCACCGGGGCAGCCAGCACAAATCTCCGATCCGGCTACCGGAATGCCGTTCTCCGGCAATGTGATCCCGCAGAGTCAGATCAGCCCGCAAGCGCGGGCTTTACTGCATTTCTATCCGCTACCGAACTTTACCGGCAACGCCCGTTACAACTATCAAGTCCCAATCAATAGCGACACGCATCAAGACGCTTTGCAATTGCGTTTCGATCAGACGTTCGGCGCCAAAGATCAGCTTTATGGCGGCTTCGCTTTCCAGAGGACCAGAACAGCCAGCCCGAATCTGTTCGGCTTTCGCGACACGACAACCTGCTCGGGATCAGCTCCAGCCTTGACTGGTCACATCGTCTCAGCCAACAGTTGTTCCTGAATTTTGGATACCGGTTCAGCCGGATGGCGACGCGGATGACGCCCTATTTTGAGAATCGCGAAAACGTTTCAGGCGAAGCCGGAATCTCCGGCAATAACCAAGACCCGATCAACTGGGGTCCGCCAAGCCTCAACTTTGCTAGCGGCATCGCGGGCCTGTCCGACGCGGAAGCCTCTTTCGATCGCAACCAGACGAGCGCATGGTCCTATTCGCTGTTATGGAACCGCGGTCTTCACAGCATCACGGTTGGAGGCGATTTCCGCCGGCAGGAATTCAATGTCCTGTCCCAACAAAACCCGCGTGGCACATTTACTTTTGCTGGCGCGGCCACACAAGGAAGCGCCAGCGACGCTGGCCCGGGCGGCTCCGATTTCGCCGACTTTCTGCTGGGCATTCCGGACACCAGCTCAATCGCTTTCGGTAATGCCGATAAATACTTTCGGGAATCCGCCTACGACGCCTACATTGATGACGATTACCGAGTGCGTCCGGGATTTACCCTGAATGCCGGGATCCTCTGGGAATATGGCGCGCCGATTACGGAGTTGTACGACCGCTTGGTGAACCTGGACATTGCTCCGGGGTTTGCGGCGGTAGCGCCGGTGGTGGCGAGTGAATCCACAGGACCCAACGGACCCGTGGAGCCGCTGACGAGCCAAAGTTACCCCGACTCGCTCATTCGCCCGGACAAGAGTGCTTTTGAGCCACGCGTGGGGATTGCCTGGCGTCCGATTGCGGGATCGTCCATGGTGGTCCGCGCCGGATATGGAATCTATTACGACACATCGGTCTATCAGACGATCGCGCTCGAGATGGCGCAGCAAGCGCCGCTATCGAAGAGCTTGAGCGTCGCAAACAGCGCAGCCTGCCCGCTGACGCTGACGAACGGGTTTAGCACCTGCCCCTCGGTCACTCCTGACACGTTTGCTATCGATCCAAACTTTCGCGTGGGCTACGCACAGAACTGGCAGTTGACGGTACAACGCGACCTGCCCGGCTCGCTGCAATTGACGGCAACGTATCTCGGCACGAAAGGGACGCGGGGACTCCAGGAATTCCTGCCGAACACTTTTCCGCTAGGCGCTGCAAATCCCTGCCCTGCCTGCCCCGCCGGATTCGCTTACTTTACCTCGAATGGCAACTCAACCCGAGAGGCCGCCCAAGTTCAGTTGCGGCGGAGATTGGAGAGCGGTCTGACGGCGGCGCTTGAGTATACTTACTCAAAAGCCATCGACGACGGTTCCATGCTGGGAGGCCAGGGACCGGTTACGGCGCCGCAAAACGCGGCGACGCTGAACGGATTTAGCCCCGGCGCTGCGGCATCCAGCGGGGCGAGTGCAGCAACCCAAGGCGCTCCCACGATTGCGCAGAATTGGCGCGATCTTGCCGCCGAACGAAGTCTTTCGGCGTTTGACCAACGCCATTTTCTGAACGCACAGCTTCAATACACTACAGGGATGGGACTCGGCGGAGAAACGCTGATGAGCGGCTGGAGGGGAACGCTCTTCAAGGAGTGGACTTTCTTGACCCAGGTTACAGTTGGTAGCGGCCTGCCTGAGACGCCAATCTATCTTGCGGCCGTGCCCGGCACGGGAGTGACGGGAAGCATCCGGCCCGATTACACCGGCGCGCCGCTTTACGCGGCTCCTCCGGATTTGTTTCTGAACCCGGCGGCTTACGCTGCGCCGGCGCCGGGCCAGTGTGGAAACGCGGGCAGATATTCGATTATCGGCCCCACTCAGTTCAGCTTGGATGCTTCGATAGGGCGCACGTTTCGCCTGCACGGCCGGTACAACCTCGACCTGCGAATCGACTCGATCAACGCGCTCAATCACGTCACGTTCACCCGTTGGGATACGACCATCAACAGCGCGCAGTATGGATTGCCATTGGCTGCCAATCCCATGCGCAGCCTGCAAACCAC
>JBOGJX010000485.1:0-5771 GCA_050745285.1 Terriglobia bacterium | reverse complement strand
GGCTAAAGCCGTGCCCTGACTACTGCTAAACCGACTTAACATAGTAATGCTAGCTACGTAGAAGATATCGTGCTCGTCTCTTGCCTCTCGTCTCTGTTTTCAGTATGACGCGCTGGTCCTCCGCCCGCGGCTCTCACCGCGCAGCCAGATATATACCGGAGCGGCGGGCGAAGGGGATGGCCAGGGCAGTGCAATTTTGAGCGTTTGTTCCTGCGTGCTTCCCAGGATGGAAGTAGGAATGCCCTCGACCGGGTAACCCTTGTTCGCGTTCCAACCCGTCTTTTCGATCATCTGTAAGTTCTGCCCAGTTAGATTTCCTTGATAGAGCGATCCCCTGATTCTTTCATTGCTCAGAGAGAACTTGTCGATTTGCGGCAGCAGGATGACGCGTCCGAGAGCCTTCGGATCGGATGCGCCAGCGTCCGGGATGGTCACGGTCGCCGTCAGGAAGCACCCAGATTGCCCGGCCACGCCGGGGTCGAGCGAGAGAAACAGCACTCCCTCGCCAGCGTATTCGAGTTGTGCCTGGCCGTTCTGATCCCCTGGCTGCAGATTGATTAATTGCCTGGTTTGGCCGCTGTTCGAGCAAGAGATTGCGAGCGACGGCCGTCCAGTGACGTGATAAGTATGAAAGGCGAAACTCGCGGCAGCGCCTGACGGAATCTCGCCGGGCCGCAGCGCCACGTCACCGGCTTTAGGAAACGATTCGCTCACGCTTACGATCTTCGGGCGTGGCGGCGCGATTTGCAGCGCGCTTGGCAAATCCACGTCCTCGTGAATCCCCTCGACGGCCATGCTGGCGCCGATGACTTGGCCATCGTTCAACCCCGGATGGAGGGTTACGGTGGCGTTTCTTTCCGTTCCGGCGCTGCCGGGGTTGGCCTGTGCAACGGCCCAAGCAGCGCTTTTGCTGCTGATTGCCTCGATGCGGTCGAGGCCTGTTCCATGGAGAGTGATGACTTGGCTGGGCTGGCCAAGGTTGACGCGCAGCGGCAAGTTGTCGATCTTTGGATTAGGCGGATGCACCACGATGGGCACCCCCTGCGACTTGCCGGTGCCCTGGGTCAGCAGCAAATGGTACGAGCCGTGCGCCAATGAACTGGTATCCACGCTGACGCTCATCTGGGGCTGTTCGCCCTCGTTGAGCCCCTTCGGAAGCTTAAAGGTCAGCGGCTGAGGGGCCGAGCCGCTCGCTTTTTCGATTGCAACCTTGTTAACGAACTCAAAGTCTGCGCCCGTCAGATCAACGGTCACGGTTCCGGCGCCTTCGATCAGGCGGTCCTCAGAAGCGGGTGTGGGCTTAACGCCCGAAAAATCGCTGTAGGAGCGCAGGTGGATCGTCCCCATGACTTCGAGCGGCTGCCAGTCCCACAGCGCTGCCAGCCGATAGTCGCCGGCGGGCAGCTTCGCGTGGCTCAAGTCGAGTGACAACGTGTCGTTGTCCGCGCCCACCGTGACTTTTGCCGGGACTTTGGCGCTGTGCGCGCGTGAGATCAATTGCCAATCGCGGGCGCGGGGCAACGTCCGCATCTCCGCGTTCGTGGCGCACATCACCTTCACGGCGGATTGCGACGCCACCGGCAAACTTCGGGCTCCGGCGAGCGAAATGGAAGGAGCATTTGTGTCCGGCATTTTCAGCATCCAGAGGTAGGCGATGCGCGTACGCGGAACGGCTTGCTGGTTTTTAGCGCATAGTTCGGCGCCGCTGGGAACCGCGGTTTCGGCGAAGGCGGACCGGAAATCCGTTCCCGGAAACATCATGGTCCGCATGTTGGTGAAGAGCGCTGCGCCACCGGCTGCAAGCCCGATGGGGGTGCCATAAAAAAGGGCGGCCACGGAGGCGGCGAGGCCCGCCGATTGCTGAACCACCGCCGAGCCGGAGGACGTCAGAGGATCGTAGGTTGCCATGGCCGGCATGACGGCTCGGAGTAGCACGGTGGCCTGTTGATCGGTGGGGGCTCCGGGTGTGAGCCGGGGAAGCATGACGCCGTACTGTGTGGAAAATCCTTTGAGCGCCGCGTTCAAGTCCTCACTGCCGGGTTTTGATTGCTCGTATTGCGAAAGCGTATCCACCAGCGCATTCACCGTGGCCGTCTGCTTGGCATAGGTGGCGAGCTCGGGAACAAGTTCCGGATTGTTCTTGACCAGCGAATTCACCTTCTTCACGCTCAGCCCGTGCGGGCCAAAGACCACACCGACCACCGAAGCGCGCACCGGCACGGTCCACTCCGCGGGGGACTTGGCGGGCCGCGCGTCCAGGACTTCAATGTTCTTGCTCTTGTCGGCCGCCGAGGGTGCGATCACGATGGCGATCCTCGCCCGGTTGCGGATGGCGCCCGGCAGCAGGATGGGCTCGTACTTCAACTTGTCTCCGGCGTTGAGGATGTTCACCTCGTTCACCGGAAGCGCCGTTCCGCCGTTCGGCGAAACAACCAGCAGCCTGAACGTGGCCACGGGCAGAGTGCCTCCCACACAGGGCCGCGGCACATAACCCATGGACGCGAGCGCCGTGAGCAAGAAACCCGCAGCGCCGAAGGATAAGATCTCTCTGGCTCGAAAAACTCCGGGTTTGTGAAGATTTGTTCGCATACCTACCATGGTACAAAACTTTTCGGGTTTTGATTACCCCCACACAAAACATTCGGAACTTGTCATTCTGATCTACGCGGCGATCCGCCGCGAGAAGCAAATCAAGGGGTGGGTTCGGGTCAAGAAGATGGATTTATGATGGAGTAGGAGCGGGTGAGGGAATCATCCATAGATAAACGTCTGGTCGAGCACCGCTGGCGCTTCCTCATCGAGGAGGGGAACAACGAGGAACATTTTCCCAGGTAGAATTCAGACGCGGGGGACTGGCTGGCTCCCCGCCGCGTTGGGAAACGTGACCTTCACCGATTTGATTTGGTAATGGCCAATCGGGGTCGCGAGCGTCTTCCCGCCCGATCCCATGGAAACGGAATTCTCCTCTTTCTCCATCAGGTTGGTCTCGACTGCGCTGGTTGCGGCTTCGGGCAAGGTCAAGCGCACTTGGGAATCCTTCCCTTCAAACTCAAAGAACCGGAAAATGAGGGAATTGTCGTCCTCGGCTTTCTTGAGCGCGGTGAGGATCACGTTTCTTGGCTCAATCTGCACGAACGAATAAGAGGTCGGAAGCGGTCCCTCGTGCGCGTCAACGGCGTGCGCAAGCACAGGGTAATTCAATTCGTATCCCGCAAACTCGGCGCCCGCCTCCCGCCAATCGCCAGCGTGCGGGTACATTGCATAGGTGAAATCGTGCGGCCCTTGATCGGCAATCGGGTCGGGTGAGATGGGCGACCGCAGCAAGGTAAGCCGGATGGTCCCCTTTTCCACCGTATCATAGCCGTATTTGCAGGCATTCAGCAGACTGAAGCCGCGCCCGTCTTGCGAAAGATCGCCCCACTGCTGCGCGCAGACTTCAAACTGCGCCTCTTGCGCCAAAAGTGGATCATATTTGTTCAGCCTCTTGCCTATCTCCGTGGCCTCGGTGAAGGGCACTTGCTTCCCATCCGGGCCGGTTGGAATCGCGGGCCGCTCGATGGTCCCGTAAGGAATTTCATACGTTGCTTTCTCCGGCGCGATGTCCAGCGGGAACGCCACCTTCAGCATGATGTGCTTCTCGTGCCAGTCAGCGTGCATGTGGACGTCCGCGCGCGCGATGCCGGGATACACGCAGATATCCTGAACGAACGTCGAGTTCTGGAAATGCTTCTTCACGCGCACCACGGCGCGAACCGGTGTGTTCTCCACCAGCTTCACTTCGTCCGCATCCACCAGCTCCTTTTTCGTCTGGTTATAGGGCCAGCCGATGTTCCAGGCGTCGAATTGTTTCGGCTTGTCCACAAAGGTCTCGAGAAGATTTCCATTCGCTCCCGCTCTCAGGATGTTTTTGCCATCCTTCTTATTCACCAGGCTCGTGACGCATCCCGTCTTGGGATCAATCACGACGCGAAGGAACTCATTCTCCATCGTCGTGCCATTCACCTTTAGCGTTGATGCGGCCTCGCGCGGATGTTCCGTAGACACAAAGCGAAAAATCTTGTATCCCATCGCGGGCACCGATCGAGCAAGAAATCTGATCTTCACAGTTGCCGTGGGTTCGTCGCGGGAAATCTCTGCCGAAGGCATCACGCGCCCTTCCGGGTCGCGCACCTCCACCTTGGCCACCGTGCCGGGGAACTGCACTTCCACTTCTTTTACGTCGTCGCGTTCCCAGCTCAGAGAGTTGAAAACGGCCACCGGCACGCCCTCGCCGCGGGTGTTAATGCGCGCCGCGAGTGTTTCGAGCGATCCGTAAAGCTGCGGCCGGGCGGTAAGTTTGACGAACCCCAGGCTTTCAGCCTCGTCCTCATAGTTGACGTGAAGCCCCGACCCCGCCATCATGTCGTGAAACTGATCGAAGCACACGCGGCGCCAGCAGTCCTCGAACTTCGGCTGTGGGTAGGCTCGCCCGTGCAGCATGGCCAGCGACGAAAACTTTTCGCTCTCAAGCATCAACACTTCGCTCTCGCGCATCCGCCGCTTGGATTCCGCCTGCGTCGTGTAAGTGCCGCGGTGGAACTCAAGATAAAGCTCGCTCTTCCAAACCGGAAGATTCAGGTTGGCGCTATTCACATCGTCAAAGAAGCCCTGCGGCGTGCCAAACTTCAGGTTGGGAAACGCGGCCTTGGGTGATTTCTGCCAGCGGACGGCGGCATCCAGCATTTGCCGCGTGGGTCCGCCGCCGTGGTCGCCCATGCCGAAAAGCAGCATCTGTTCTTTGTAGCCGGAGCATAGCTTCACGTCGTCGGCAAGGAACCCGGAGCATTGCGCGGCGTTGATCCCGTTCCCATAACCGTGCGGAAAAAAGGCGAGTACCCGGCTGCCATCGGGTGACTCCCACTGAAAGAGCTTGTAGGGAAACAGCGTCGTATCGTTCCATGACATTTTCTGCGTCACGAAATAATCCACTCCCGAACGCTTGTAAATCTGGGCAAGCTGCCAGCTATAACCGAAGGAATCCGGATTCCATCCGATCTTCACATCCACGTTGAACTTCTTTTGGAAATAGCGCTTTCCGGTCAGAAGCTGCCGCACCAGCGATTCGCCGCAGGGCATGTTCAAGTCCGGCTCGCACCACATGCCGCCGACCAACACCCACCGGCCGTCTTTCACCCGCTTCTCGATCTCCTTGAACTCCCGAGGATAATATCGCTCAAGCCACAGGAAATCTTGGGCGGTGGACTGCGCATAGTGGAACAGCCCTGGGTATTCATCCTGCAGCTCAAGCACCGTGCCGAAGGTGTTGCGCACCACCTCCACCGTTTCGACCCAGGGCCAGAGCCACGCCAAGTCGATGTGCGAGTTGCCCACCGCTAGGATGGTGAATTGCTTTATCCATTCCGCCAGCGGCTGCATCTTATCGTCGGCGGCGGCGAGCGACCGATTGAAGGCGTTCTGGTCGCCCTTGTCGAGCGCGGCAAAATCAATCGCGCCCACGGCGTCTCGTAGCTGCGAGTCGCGCTGCGCCTGCCCATCCGGGAAACCCTTTGACGCCGCCTGGACCGACAGAATTTCTTCCATCATGGTCTGCGGATTTGATTGATCCACGGGATAATCCACCAGGAGTCCGCCGAAGATCGCGCCAGGGCCGGGGGAGTAAGCCGCCACCAGAAACTTCTGGCCGGGCTGAGCCTTGTCCGTCAGCAGGATCGGCCCCTGCGTGTTCCCTTCCGTCATTTCCACCATGCCGCCGTTCACGAACACGCGGACCA
>JBOGJX010000484.1:0-2757 GCA_050745285.1 Terriglobia bacterium | reverse complement strand
TGGGAAGCGCCTTGCGGCACGGTTAAAACTGTGCCCTTCCGCTCTCCTAACCGGAATTTTCGGAGCAAATGCTCTACTCTTTATAGCGCGCTTGTATTTCAGGAGGATTCTTCATCATGTCATTGCTCGTGGTTGGCTCGGTAGCCTTTGACAATATCCAGACGCCCTATGGCCAGGCGCAGGATATCCCCGGCGGCTCGGCGTCCTATTTTTCCGTAACGGCGAGCTACTTTGCGCCAGTGAATATCGTGGCCGTGGTCGGAGAAGATTTTGGCGACGCGCAGATGCAAATCTTTCGCGGTCGCCGCATTGATACGCAAGGTCTCGAAAGAGCGAAGGGAAAAACTTTCAGGTGGCGCGGCGAGTACAAGGGGGATATGAACGAAGCGCACACGCTTGAAACGCAGCTCAACGTGTTTCAGTCCTTCGCTCCAAAAATTCCAGCTTCTTATCTCGATTCCGAATTCGTTTTCCTGGGCAACATTGATCCCGCCCTGCAGCTTCACGTCCGGCGCCAATTGCCGAAGACTCGCCTGGTGGCCTGCGATACGATGAATTACTGGATCACGGGCAAGCCGGACGACTTAAAAAAAACGCTCGCAGCCGTGGATGTCCTGGTGATTAACGAGGGTGAGGCGCGGCAGCTTACCGGCAGCGAGAACTTGCGGAAGTCGGCGGCGGCCATCCAGAAGCTGGGACCTCGCACGCTCGTGGTGAAGCGGGGGGAGCACGGAGCTGTTCTTTTCCGCGACCAGTCAATTTTTTTTGCGCCCGCGTTCCCGCTCGAACAGGTCCGTGACCCGACCGGGGCGGGCGACACGTTCGCTGGTGGGTTTATGGGTTATCTCGCGCGCGAGGGTGATTGCTCGGAATCCAATCTGCGCCGCGCGCTGGTCTATGGCTCGGTGATGGCGAGCTTCGCGGTGGAGGAGTTCGGTCTTGCGCGTCTGCTGCGCGTCCGGCCGGAGGAGATCGAGGCGCGGTTTAAGGAATTCAAGGCCATGACGTACTTCGATGTCTAACCGCTCGCGCGATCGCGAAGCGCGCGTGCCGCCGCTCGCGCACGTCATCTCCCTCACGCGAAGGACAACTGCGACCCTCTGGGCTGTTATCATCGCCTTTGATCTTGGCAGCCTCTGGTTTTTCGAGTCGCACGGCCTCAGCAACCTCTATGGCGATGGCATCGCGCACGTGGAGGGCGCGCGCCGCCTTTTCGACTCCCTGACGCCCGGCTATGCTGAGATTGGCAGCGTATGGCTGCCATTGCAACATCTTCTGGCCGCGCCGCTGGCCATTAATGACACGCTTTGGCGCACCGGCCTGGCCGGAAGCCTGATCTCCGTCGCCGCTTTTGCCCTCACCGCCTGGTTTTTGCTTCGGCTTTCCTTGGAGATGAACCGCAGCCTGCCCGCAGCCTGCGTGACGCTTGCCTTCTTCCTGATCTCTCTCAATATGCTCTACGCGGCCAGCACGCCATTGACGGAGCCGCTGGCGATTTTCTGGGCGGTACTTGTGGTCTATCCCCTCTTCCGCTTTCAACAATCGGGCCGGACGTCAACCTGCGTATGGGCGGCCATTGCCGCTTTCTTTGGCACGCTGACCCGCTACGACGGCTGGTACCTGCTTCCCTTCGCTGCCCTTTTTGTTTTCTTCTGCTGCCGTCGGGATTGGAAAACTCGTATTGGTCAAACCCTGGTTTTTTGCTTGATCTCGGGAACCGGTCCCATCCTCTGGTTCCTGCACAATGCCTATCGTTATCACAATCCGCTTCAGTTTTATAACGGTCCCTATTCGGCGCAGGCGATTTATGCGCACCAAATTGCAACCACTGGATTTCACTATCCCACGGACGGGAGCTTGTGGCTCTCGGCCCACTATTATCTGGAAGACATCAAGCTGGTTTTTGGCCCATGGACGCTTACGTTCGCCGCGCTCGGAGTTGTGGCGTGGATTTTGGATCGCAGGCTGAGGGGCCGGCGGTCTGCCACGCTTCTTCTGCTCGTTCCTTTGGTTTTTTATACCCAGTCCATGGCTTACGGAAGCGTAGCGATTTACGTGCCCACCCTGTCTCCGCATACGTATTATAATTTGCGCTACGGGCTTGAGATGGCCCCGGCCATGGCGCTTTTCCCAGGCTTTCTGCTGCCGCAACAGAGATCCCGCCTGAAGGGCGCCGTCATTCCGGGTATTCTGTGCGCCATCCTGCTATTGCAGGCAATCGCCATGGCATGGCCGGGAGTGCGCGGCATCGCGTTGGTGGAAGAAAGCGTTTTGAACACGCCCTGCAAAACAGAAGCGGAACAGGATGTGATCCAATTTTTCCGGCAACACTACGATGGCCAGCCGCTGCTTCTGGAGTCAGGCGAATGGCCGTGCTTGATGCCGGATGTTGGGATTCCTTACCGCAAAACGCTGGGGCCACGGAACAGAAAATATTGGCGCCAGCTTCGCTTCGGCGCCAGCCGTTGGGTGGGCTGGATCGTGTGGATGCGGGGCGACGCGGTGGATAATCTAATGCGGGCGTATCCACAGGCCTTTTCAGATTTTGACTTGGTGGCGAAAGAATCGCTTCCGCACCATGAGGAGTTGGAGATTTATCGCCGCCGCTCTCCGTAAGGCTAGCGGATTGATGAAAATGGCGACATACCATGCGGAACGAAACGAAGCACCTGTCATGAAAATAGCTCAGCGTCGTGTTGAAAATTATCGGGTTGCTATATTCTCCGTAGGGGCGCCGCTTGCCGCGCCCTCCAACAT
>JBOGJX010000483.1:0-4155 GCA_050745285.1 Terriglobia bacterium | reverse complement strand
GGAGAGGGCTGGGCCTTCCGGTGGATTTATGATTCCTGCCCTCTCCCTAAGGGAGAGGGTGGCGAGCGGAGCGAGCCGGGTGAGGGAGCACACCTCGTTAGTCAGACTCAGCGCCTCATTGGCTACGTAGACGACTCCTACAAACAAAAACCCGCGGGGGGCCGCTCGTGCCGTTGCCACTAACAAATTCGCGGCAGCGGATCGCCAACCAGCATATCCACCACCCGGCTGCTACCGTACCGCGTTGCCACGAGGACGGTCCCTGCAGGCTGCTCCCGGACCTCGCCCACAATCCACGCTTCATCACCTCCGGGCGTGCCGCGCAGCGCCTCAAGTCCGGCCTCTGCAAACTCCGGGTCCACGACCGCCAGAAACTGGCCTTCGTTGGCGATGTGCAAGGGGTCAAGTCCCAGCAACTCACACGCCCCACGCACGGCGTCCCGCACCGGAATTTTGTCCTCAAAGAGATGGATTCCCAGTCCGCAATCCCGCGCGAGCTCATTTAACGAGGTTGCAACACCTCCGCGTGTGGGATCGCGCATCCAACGGATTCCTGGCCCCACGGCCCGCGCCAGCGCCTCCACCAATGGCAACACCGGGCGCGTGTCGGAACGCAGATCGGCCTCCAGGTCGAGCTCTCCGCGCGCGAGCAGAATAGTGATGCCGTGGTCGCCGATGGGTCCGGAAAGGAGGATCGTATCGCCGGGACGCACGGAGGAGGGTGAGATGCTTATGCCGGGGATCAGGCGTCCGATCCCGCATGTGGTCAGGTACATCAGGTCGGCCTTGCCGTGTTCGACAACTTTGGTATCGCCGCCCACGATGGCAACCCCGGCATGTCTGACGGCGCTTGCCATCGCGCGGACTTCCGCCTCCAGGACCCCGGCGGGCAAGCCAGCTTCCAGCACGTAAGTGACGGCCATGGCTTCTGCCTTCGCTCCCGAAACCGCCAAGTCGTTCACGGTGCCATTGACGGCAAGCTCGCCAATCGAGCCTCCGGGAAAACTTAATGGCTTAACCACAAAACTGTCCGCCGTCATGGCGAGGCGGGTTCCATTGATCTGTAGGTGGGCCGCATCCCCGAGAGGTTCCGAGGAGGGCTCAAAAAGCAGTGGAGCGAACAGTCCTTCGATCAGACGCCGGCTGGCCTTGCCACCCGCTCCATGAGCCATCTCGATCTGCGGGTCACGAAACCGGACTTTGGGGCTTTCCGGAGAAGTTTCGACCTTGAGAGGCATTTGGCAAAACCTCTTTTCTAACTCAAGCTGCCCACCATCGCGGTCTTGCGGTGTTCGTAGTTAAAATAGGCCGCGCAGGAGCCCTCTGACGAAACCATCAGCGCGCCAATCGGGTGTTCGGGCGTGCACTCCCGGCCAAAGAGTTTGCATTGGGCTGGGCTTAACACGCCTTTCAGGACCTCGCCACACTGGGCCGCCTTGGGGTCGGTGACTCGCACGCCGGGGACATGAAAGCGCCGCTCGGCATCCCATTCCGCATAGCTGTCCCGGATACGAAGCGCCGACTGCGAGATAAAGCCCATCCCCCGCCATTCAAAGTAAGGCCGCAACTGAAAAACTTCGGCCATGGCTCGGAGCGCGGCGCGGTTACCTTCCCAAGGCACCACGCGCTTGTATTGGTTTTCGACCCTCGCTTCACCTTGTTTCAGTTGGCGCAGAAGCATGACAATGGATTGCAGCATGTCGAGCGGCTCGAAGCCCGAAACAACGATGGGCTTGCCCTCGTCCTGCGCAATCCACTCGTAAGGCCGGCAGCCGATCACCGTAGAGACGTGTCCGGGTCCGATAAAAGCGTCAATTCGCATATCAGGCGAATCGAGGATGGCGCGGATGGCGGGGATGATGGTGACGTGGTTTGAGAACACCGAAAAGTTGCGAATGCCCAAAGATTTGGCGCGCATCAGGGTCAAAGCGGTCGAGGGCGCGGTAGTCTCGAAGCCGATGGCAAAGAACATCACGTGCTTGTCCGGGTTGTTCTGGGCCAGCTTCAGAGCATCCGCAGGCGAGTAGACAATACGGACGTCCATCCCCCGAGCCTTGTACTCGAGCGGGCTGCCGTGCCTTCCGGGAACACGCATCATGTCGCCAAATGCTGTGAAAATAACGTCTGGCTGCTCCGCGACGGACAGGCCGTCGTCGATTCGCCCCATGGGAAGCACACAAACCGGGCAGCCGGGGCCGTGGATGAGTTCAATGTTCGCTGGCAGGATGTCCTTCAAACCAAAACGATAGATGGCGTGGGTATGACCGCCGCAGACCTCCATGATCCGGTAAAGCCGTTTGGGATCGGCAAGCCGCTGGATTTCCCGGACGGTCTTGGTGATGACTTCGGGGTCGCGAAACTCGTCAACGAATCTCATGATGCCGATTCCTCCACATACGTAAGAGCGCTGATGACGGGAAGCACCGCTTACCCCACGCCCTAGCCTGGACTTCTCCCAGTTTCACGGCTAGAACGGAAGGGCAGAGTTTCAACCCTGCCGCAGATGCGGTCCTCTTTTAACAGTTTGTTGAAAAACGTATAGCGGCGGCTTTATGCCGCCGGGTGGGCATTGGAAACATTGAGCTTGTGGCGATGTAAAATCGCCGCTACACTGGCCCACCGGGGGTTTTCAACAAACTATTAATCGTTCGTCTCGCTACAGCGGGATTAAAATCCCGCCGTCCCGTCCTGGCCGTTCACGGACCGCTCTTGTTCTCTGGATCGCCCATGCCATAACCTCGCACCTCTTCCATGGCGGCCCTGTCCTCGCCGAGCATCTCAAGCGTCCGCATCTGATCCAAGGCATCTTCTTCGCTGATCTTACTCAGCGCAAAACCCACATGAATCAGGACCCAGTCGCCGGGCCGGGGATCTTCGTCCTGCAGCAGCCCCAGATCCACCCGGCGGCGCACCCCGGCCACATCGACCAATGCCGTGTGGTGGCTCTCCTGGATGAGATCCAGAATCTTACCGGGTATAGCTAAGCACACGATATGCCTCCTCGAGAATGGGCCTGGTCACCCCGCCGTTACCGGCTGGTTTTCAGCGAGAATTCTTGCGACAAGCGACTCGATCAAATTCAATGCTTCGTTTACCGCGGCTTGCACGGGCGGACTCAGCCCCATTACCCCTTCCTCCGGCCCGAGCGTCAGCGGCTCACACCCCACTATCAAAATCCTTTTCAAGCGGCCACCCATGGACTTCACCATGCCGATGACATTCATGGGATTCATGCCGTGTGTCTCTACAACCGCCGGCTGAGCTTCCGGCCCATCCACGCCATCCAAGACGGGATCAATGACGTAAAGCGTGCCGGGCTGTCTGCCTCGCGGCGACGCGTCGATTAAAATCGTGACATTGTCCTGACCATCGAGCAGGGCGTAAGCCAGATCGAATCCCCGGATGCCAAAGTCAATAACACGTACCCCTTCCGGCAGCGCGCGCCCCGCCAGCCGCTGCGCCACCTCGACGCCAAAGCCATCATCACCCATGAAGATGTTCCCGATTCCGGCGATGAGTATGCTTGGGCGATTCTTCATCTTCTCCGCCTGATCTTGTCCGCGTGGCAGCGCCATCTAACAGATTGCTGAAACACCGTGTACGGACAACGGTGCGGCGATTTTACATCGTCATAAGCCGAGTGTTCTTAGCGCGCGAGTAGCGGAATAAACCCGCCGCGTTTCAGCGCCTGCCAATGCGTTACATCGCGCTAATTTTCAGATAGCGCTTAATATCGGGAGCTATTGAAATAAACGCCGCGATCGCAGCCACAACCGTTAAGCATTGGACTACCTTCCACATTTTCATTGTTTCACCTCGTGTCCCTGAACCCGGAGACTCGGGTCCTGAGCCAACTTCTTCAGATCTGCCGGGGCATGGCTTTAAGCGCTTTGGAGTACGGGAGCTTGCTCCCGCTCTGTTGCGCCGAAGCTTGCTTCGGCGTCTCCGTAGGTCGCGGCAAATAGAGCCCTTACAAAGCGGCGGCAAGCCGCCGCACTCCAAACACGCTTCGCGTCAGCGGCCCGACAGGAGTCACCTTTTCTGAGCGCAGTTTCAGAGCACTCGGTCATGTCGCTTTGGCAACACCCGCGAAGCATGAAAATTCAGTCGGAAGGGCACGGTTTTAACCGTGCCGCAAGGCGCTCCCCATTTTCG
>JBOGJX010000482.1:0-6521 GCA_050745285.1 Terriglobia bacterium | reverse complement strand
AATGCCGCATTTCAGGATTACCTAACCAAAAGTTACGTTATCCTGAAACGCAGAGAATTACAAAACGCCCAGTCAATCCGCCACCACGACGCTATACCACCTCTCGGAATGCGCCGGATTCAGGTATAACGACCCTGACACGCTGATGGTAGGCGAAGCCGCGCCGCTCAGTGTCGTGCGGATCGCAACAACCGTCATCGCCTTGCCGGGACAACTGACCTTTATCAGCGATAAGCTTGGCCAACTTCCTCCGCAGCGGATGCGCCTCTTGCAACAGGCGCTGCCGGTTTGTGACGTGCATCCGCTGGACCTCATCCGGTCCGGGATCTCAAGCCTGTCTGGGACTTGAAGATCCGCCGCCCTTTCGCGAGCTGGGACGTTGTCTCACTCTTTAACTGGGGGGATGAAGAGCAGGCGTACCAGTTGCCTTTCGCCGCTCTCGGGCTCGAAAATGAAAAGGAATATCTCTTATATGAATTCTGGAACAGGGAATTCCTTGGCGCTAAGCGCGGTTTCATCGAGGCTCGTGTCGAACCGCGTTCCGACCTCCTGTTGGCAGTGCACGAACTGCAGATCCAGCCTCAGTTCCTTTCCACCGACCGTCAAATCTCCCAAGGCGGTGTTGAATTGGCTGACACAGTCTGGAATCAGGACCGCGGCGAGTTGACCAGCCGGCTTAAGCTCGTAGAAAACGATCCTCTCACGCTGTTCGTGCATGTCCCGGCACCTTACGGCTTCTCAAAAGCCACCGCCGTAGGAGCGACCGTCGAGCACATTGTGAACGCAGGCCCCATCATTTCTGCCGTGCTCAGCCATTCCACTTCCGGCGAGGCTAGCTTGGTCCTGGCCTTTGTGCGCCGATCTGCGAGCAAGGTGCTGCCCGCAAGTGCGCAAGAACCTGTAATTGCGCCGGGTGCGCACGGCGAGCCCGCATGCGCCGCCACCGAAGAAAGAACAATATAAATCACTAACTGTACAATGTACTAGGTCAGTCGCGGTACGGTTATGGGATCGTTATCCTTGGTGGTATTTTCGACGATGTTGAGGACGCAGTCTCGGTTTTTGAACCAGCGTGGAAAGCGGTCAGCCAAGCTGAAGGCGATTTGGATGGCTTGGTGGAGAGTAACGATTATGCTATCACTTCCAATGAGGATGCGCCGCCAGATATGTGGTCCCGGTTCGCGCACAACAGCGCGGAATGATAGATTTAGGGGAAGTGGCGTGGATTTGATCATAGATCGGCAAGGTTATCATATCCTCGCCGCACCAAAAGGGCGCCGAGGCTAATACTCGTTCCGGAACGCTCTCGTTAAGATGCAGGTCTGCGCACCGCCCCCTAGTCCGCCGGCAGGATCACGACCCTTCCGGTGTGGATGGATTCCTTCGCCGCATCCAGAATTTCATCTACTTCGACGTTGAGTTTTGCCGAGAGCAGGCCTCCAATTGGCTTGTGGTTCTGAATGTGATCGACGTAGTAGGCGATCGGGTTGGATTGCTGCGCCGGAAGTGGAAGTGAAGCGAGCGAAACCGGCTGGCCGTCAGGGTGGTTCATCGAGGTGCGTGTATTGTAGGCCCGGTAGAGCAGCCCGTTAGGAAGCCCTAGAAGGCTCCCCTTTAAACCGAAGACTTCAACGCGTTCCATCGTGTAGGGCCAGTCCCAGGAGGGCTCAATCAGGTCGGTCGCGCGGGGATATTCCAGGAGGATGACGGCGTCATCCTCCACGCCATTGTGTTGGCTGGTCTTGAGTTTCAAGGAGCGAGCGAAAACCTTGACCGGCTTTCCCTCCAACCACACGGCCAAGTCGGCGCCGTAGCAACCAAAGTCCATGAGTGCGCCACCGCCGTTCTTTACAGGATCATAAAGCCAAGCCGCAAATTCCCTTGAAACGCCGATCTCGCGCGGGCCTTGGTGGCCGAACTGAACGACTATCTTATCAATGGGGCCGATTTTCCCGGCTCTCACCTCCTGGTACAGTTCTTGAGTGGAAGGGAACCAGTTGTTGACGTAGTTGACCATCAACAGGATGTGATTCTCCTGTGCCAAACGCAACATCTGGTGCGCATCCTCCGACGTTGTCGCCATCGGCTTTTCCATTTCGACGTTAATGTGTCGCTTCGCGCACTCGCGGACGATCGCCAGATGATGATCGGTTTCGGTCGTGATGATCACGCCGTCGGGCTTAACATCATCCAGCATTTTTACATAGTCGGAATAGAACTTGACGTTCAAAGGCACGCGCCGCTTGGCGCGGTCGATGAGTTCAGGGTGGGTATCGGCAATGGCCGTCAAATCGGCTTGCGGAACCTGGGCAATATCGGTCAGGAGTCCCCACACATGATCGTGATCTAATCCGATGATGGCGAGGCGGGTTCTTGCGCGAGGAGTCTGAGCCTGAGCGCCGATTGCAAGCAGGATGACCGCAACGAAGCAGTATAGGGCTTTATACATGGTGGTCCTCGCGATGGTGATTGTGCGCAACGGCGGAATGTCATTCTATCGCAGGCGAGGGTGGAAGGATAGCTTCTTCAAGTGATCATTCAATCTGGCTCGCCGCCGTGAGCTTCTTGCGGTAAAATCTCAGGGAGGAGGAGCCTATGTTCACCGCGACCCGCGATTTGATTCTCCCGACGACGGTTACCGGATCGCTTCCGCGCCCGCGCTGGTTCGATGTCAGCATGTGGGGTCGCCCGTTCGACACCTGCATGCTCGACGTGCGCTTCCGTGAGAAGTTCCAGGACGCAATGGCGGTCGTAATCAGCGACCAGGAGCGCGCCGGGCTCGACATCCTCACGCACGCCGACTTCCACGTGGATGAGGACCTCGCGGGCCGGGCCTGGCACCACTACCCGCTCCAACGATGGGCGGGCCTCGAAGGGGACTACTTGCAGCCGGAGGAGACCACTGCCCCGTGGCTGCATTATCCGCCGGGCACGCTGCTGAATGAGATCTATACCGGCTGGAGGTGGCCGCACGTGGTGGATAAGATCGAATACCGGCCGCTTGACTATCCCAAGCTGTGGCGCATTGCGCAGTCGAAGACGCGCAAGCCGGTGAAGTTCGGCACCTGCTGCTCGCAGGTGATGGCGCTCTTCCTCGATATTCACACGCCGAAGTACAAGGACAAGCGCCAAGTTATCTGGGACATGGCGGAGGCGATGAACAAGGAGTTGTTGGCACTACGCGCCGCCGGCTGCCGGTGCATTCAGACCGAGGAGCCGACGTTCCACTTCATGGCAAACACTTTCGGCAAGGACCACGAGGAGGTCAAGTTTCTGATCGAGGCGTTCAACCGCGAGGTCCAGGGGCTCGATGACGTGGAACTGTGGATCCACACCTGCTGGGGGAACCCTAACATGCAGCGCGTGATGGAGGACACAAGCTATGCCGCGTCGATGGAAATCTATCTTGAGCGGTGCCGGGGCGATGTATGGACGCTCGAAATGAAGGACCGCAATCAGAAGGACCTCGAGATGTTCGAGCCCTTTAAAAACGATCTCAAGAAGAAGATCGCCATCGGCGTTGTCAGCCACCGGACGCTTCAGGCCGATCGGCCGGAAGACGTAGCTGCCGAAATCCGCAAGGCGCTCAAGTACATCCCCGCTGAGCGCCTCATCGTGTCGAGCGACTGCGGTTTTGGCCGCCAGGGCGCGAACCGCGAAATCGCGTTTTACAAGACCACCGCCATCCCCCAGGGAGCAAACATCGTGCGGCGCGAGCTCGGCCTGCCGACGACGGATGTGCCCGCCGCCGATCCCAAGCTTCAGATTGACGTCGTGCCCGGCCGCGACGTCGCGCACACGAGCCGCGGTTAATCCGTCTTTCGGTCAACCGTAGGCCCTTAGAAATCTGGCCCGCCAGCAGCGCGCGGTTGCTGCCGGTGGGCCGAATATCGAGAACCTGCGATAGCTAACGTGGGACAACAATTTTGAGGGTATTACGACCTTCGCCGGGGCCGCGCCGGTGGGCCTTCCCGAGCCTGCCGCCGGGAGAGATGGAAATTCTCAGTTCTGCTTACCTTCATGTGCCGTATCATGGCAGCGCGCGCGGCGCGCGCGTCATGCGCGCACAGCGCCTGATAAATCACCCCATGCAGCTTCCAAATATTGCAAAGGTCGCCGTAATTCTGCGCCACCTGATAGCTGTGCTCAAAAAGCTTCTCGAGCACCACGGACATCATCCGCTTCAGCACATCGTTCCCACACGCCCGCGCGATGGATAGGTGGAACTCGAAATCGTGCTGCAAGAACCGGAGGCGATCTTCGAGGCTCCGCTTCATTTCCTGAAGCTGCTCGTGAACCCGAAGCAGATCCTCCCGCGAAGCGCGCGCCGCAGCTAGCGACGCCACGACGGGCTCGATGGCCGACCGCGCCTCGGCAAGCTCTACCAGATCGAGACTTTCCTGCAACGTCAGAATCTGATCGGGCAGGTTCAAAACCCTGGTCAGCGAGGCCGCAAGGTAAGTGCCATCCCCCTGCTTCGATTTCACGATGCCTAGAACGGCGAGACCCCTCAGAACTTCGCGGATAGAAGGACGGCTGACGTGAAGCAGGGCGGCAATCTTGCGTTCGGACGGCAGTTTTGAACCGACCTTCAGTTGTTTCTGCTCAAGAAATTCCTTGAGCCGGGCGAGAATCTGCTGATTGATGCCGGTCCTTTCGATCGGACGCAACAACCGCTCAGACTCTTCCAACCCGTCGCGAATACTCTCGATTGGCATTGCGTGAAACCCTGATCACAGGAAGTGATTGACAAGCTGCCATCTTACCACAGCCCCCATCCTCCTGATGGCGCCGCAGGGCGGCGCAATTGAGGCCGCGCAAAGGCCCACCGCGGGTAGGCTCGATCGCCACGCCCGGCCAGCGTTCACCTTTTCCCAATATTTGCAATATTTCTATTGACACGCCCTTGATAGTGGTATATGGTCTGACCAATTACCAATATGGAGCCATGCGATTCAGGCATGGTCGTGCGGTTTGAACCCGTCAATTCGGCTCGGAGGTGTTTTATGAAAGACTATAAGATTTGGGCGTTAGGCGTCGCAGTTGCCCTTCTTCTCGCAGGAGCGGGAAACCACGCTCTTTGGGGGCAGGCGATCACGGGCGATATTCTCGGCACGGTGCGCGACGCAACCGGCGCGGTGATTCCCCATACCCAGGTTGTTCTCACTCAGACTGCCACCGGGGTGAAGTTTACCGCTGCCACAGATGCGGGAGGAAATTATCTCTTTGCCCAATTGAAGCCCGCTTCCTACAGCATCACTGCATCGAAGGGAGGATTTGAATCAACAACTGTTTCCGGGGTTGACCTTCTCCTCGGCCAGCGCCCACGGGTGGATATTGTTCTCCGCGTTGGGCAAATCACCCAGACGGTGACGGTGAACGCCGGGGGCGTTCAACTCTTGGAAACACAGACTTCATCGGCTGGCATGGTGATTCAACAACGTCCTATCGTCCAATTGCCATTGAACGGGCGCAACTTTATGCAGCTCGCGGTTCTGGTTCCCACCGTCTCTCCCATTCTGAGCGGCAACTCACCTGCCACGTCATGGACAGGCTTGGGAAGTGGAGGCGCCAGCACAAGTGTCGCAGGAATGAGGGAATCCAACGTCAGCTACCTGCTCGACGGCATTGAGACACGAAATGCGCGTTTCGGCAGCGAGGACTTGCACCCCTCCATCGACGCCCTGCAGGAATTCAAAATGCAGACGGACGCCTTTTCGGCGGAGTTCGGCCGATCCTCCGCCATTGTTAACATGGACTTGAAATCCGGAACGAACCAATTTCATGGGGATGCGTTCGAGTTCGTCCGTAACAGCGCCCTGGACGCAAACGACTTCTTCTTCAACTCCCATAACCTCCCGATTCCGCACTACGCTCAGAACGATTTTGGCGCCACTTTCGGTGGACCCGTTCGCCATGACAAGACCTTCTTCTTTTTGAGCTATGAGGGATTCCGCTCACGCACCGGCGAAACGGGTCAGGCGTTGGTACCGAGCGCAGCGCAATGGTCCGGAGATCTTGCGGATAATTCCGCCGGCACGGGCATCTTCCCAACCAGCTCTGCATTTTGCCAAGCCAATCCTGGATCAAGCCGGTGCGTCAATGTCATCAATCCCGCCACAGGGCAAGCCTTCCCAGGAAATGTGATTCCATCGGGCATGCTGGATCCGCGGGCGCAGAAATGGCATGCATTCACGCCCACACCCAATATTCCGAGCGCTGTCAATTCAGCCACGACTCCGCTCTTCAATTATGCTGCTTCTCCCACGATTCGGAATGACTTCAACGACGCCAACATCCGCGTCGATGAAACGCTCAGCTCGAAGGATCAACTGCACGGGAGCTATTCCTTTCACGATGTGCCCCACATTGAGCCGTCCGTCATGCCCTTGGCGGGACGTAGCTACCCCATGCGGAGCCAAGTGGCATCCATTACTGAAAGTCACATCTTTTCTCCCACCATTGTTAACGAGGCACGGTTCGGATATAACCGGGGCAAGACCTTTCTTGTCTCACAAGGT
>JBOGJX010000481.1:0-2876 GCA_050745285.1 Terriglobia bacterium | reverse complement strand
GCAGCGATATTGAGCGCTACGAAAAGCACCAGGACCACGGTGATAATGTGGATGATGATTGCTCTCATAAAATCCACAGATTTCGCAGATTACACAGATTTTGAAAGAACAAAGCGCTGGTATTCCAGCGATTCAGCTCCAAAGTTCAACAATAAGCCGAGTTCCTGGCCCGCGGCCTTGAGATAATTAATATTTGGGCTTCTTCTGTCCCGCCTAAACACTGCAAAGCCTTTAATTCAACAATCATGGAACCGAAGCAAACAAAGTCAGCGCGATAAGTTGACTTAAGACGCTCTCGCTTATAGAAAATAGGCAATTCAACTTCGCGCTCATGCGGCACATCACGCCGGGCCATCTCAAGCGCCAAGGCTTCCTGATAAACACTTTCTAAAAACCCGCGGCCCAGTTGGCGGTGAACTTCCATTGCCGCGCCTATGATGATGTAAGTCCTAGGATCGCGTTTATCTTTCTGCGTAATCTGCGCAATCTGCGGATTTAGGCCCGCGATATCTTCCCCCACGCTGGCAGGCTCAGCCATTCACCGTCTGCCAATCCCACCGGCAAACCTGCAACCCCCGCCGGGATTTCATGGCGAACCCGCACGGGAAGGCGCAAAGCATATCCGTTCACGCTCACCACGGCCTCGTCACCCTCGCTCACTCGAAGCTGCGCCGCGTCTGTCGCGTTCACTGCGATGTAAGGTTTGGGTGAAAGTTCGGCGACCGCGGGGGCATGGTGGCTCAATTCCTCCGAGCCAAAAATGTGATAGAGGGGGACGAGCAAGCGCTCATCGGGCCGCGCGGCAAAGGCTTCCGGAACATAGAAATGGCGATCGGTTCCCTGCCCCGGTTCGATAAGCCGCATGCCTGGGTCGCCGCCGCGCAATGGGCCGGCAATTTCATCCTGAAACTTGTTCACCGCCTGGATCGAATTCCACCCCGGCGACCAGAAGAAAGGAATCAGAGCTGAGGGCGGCTGGTCCGGGTAGCCTTCCATCGTATACGAAAGCGGCGTCTCGAAATCCTCGGGCGGCTTCGGCTCGCTGACGTTAATGCCGGCATGGATCGCGGTGCGTCCGCTATAGCGGTGTGGTTCGCGAGGAATTTTCGAATCCGCCGCGCGGAATGCGGCAGACGGCGCCGCGTTCGCTGCCCCGGCCAGCACTGGCAACGCCTGCGCCATTGCCCGCTCAACGTCATCGAGATGCTCCCCCCAGGCCGCCGCTTCCCGCTGCCCCGCCGCGAGCATCGTGTCGCGCAGCCATTGCCAGCTTGCCTGAATTTCGCCCTTCGGAACGAAAACCTGGAAGAACCTCTGCGCCCGGCCTTCGCTGCTAACGAGCGTTCCATCGGACTCCGCGAAAGTTCCCGCGGGAAGAACGGCCTCCGCCTTGGCCATGGTAGGATTCATCAACGAATCGAGCAGAATAACATGCTTCGCCGTGTCGAGTAGCTCATCAATCTGATCCCGCGCAGCGCGCCGGTAGAGATCGTTCTCAATAACGATCACCGTTTCCACGTCGCCTCTTTTGATAGCGTCGATGCCTTCGCTCAGCGGGCGCCCGCCCATCAATCCAAGCCCAACGGTATTCGACTCGGGCGCCGTAAAACTTAGGGCCGCCGGTTTCCCAGCGCGGCACAATGCGTTCGCCACGCAGGCGGCAGCCTGGACAATCGGCTCGCAATTCAAGCTGGAACCGGAAACGATCAGAGGCCGCCTGGCATCTTTCAGCGCCTGCGCAATGCGCGCTGCGAGCGAGCGCAACTCATCAGAAGCGCCCGGAACCTCCGCCACGGCGCCGTCGAGAGCGTGAGCTACAGCGAATCCCAGCCGGGCCACGTCGTAAGGAGCGCCACGATAGGTTTCCGTGGCCACGTCATCGAGTTTGGTGGCTTGGGGCGCGGCGACAAAGAGCGGTCCATGCTGGTCCTGCACGGCTTCACGGACAGAATGGTCCAGCCATAGTGGGATCTTCAATTTCTCTACTTGCTCGAAGGGCTTCTGCCGCACCGACTGGCGCAAGGCCAAAGCCAACATCGGCGCCACTTGAGTGACGTCCTCGCCCAGAATCAGGACGGCGTCGGAAAGCTCGACCTCATGGAGCGAAGGCGTACGCGCGGGACCCTGCTGCAATATCTTGAGCGTGGCCGCCGTCAAGCAGCGTTCCTCATCGGCCACCCCCGCAAAAAACCTCTCGGACCCCACCATTGAGCGCAGAACAAAATTCCCTTCAAGCGACGCCCTGGGCGAGCCAATTCCAATCACCTTCCCCGCGGTCAGCACCCCGCGCAGGTAGTCGAGCACGGCAGATTTGGCAACCGGCTGAAGCTTTCCGTCCTTTCGCAAAAGCGGCTCGCGCACGCGCTTTTCGCTATTCACGAACTCGTAGCCAAAACGCCCGCGGTCGCAGAGGAAGTACCCGTTCACCTCACCGTTGTAGCGGTTCACAACGCGCCGCAGCAAGCCGTAACGCTCGCCCGCCGTGATGTTGCACCCGACCGCGCAATGGACGCAGACGGACGGCGCCATCCGCAGGTCCCACTTGCGGGTGTAATGTTTCTTGAGGGTCTTATCGGTGAAAACGCCGGTCGGGCAAACCTCGACCAGGTTGCCGGCAAATTCGTTCTCCAGCACCCCCTCTTCCTGACGGCCGAAATAAACCAGATTGCGCATGGCGTACTGGTTAAAGTCGCGGCCCCCGGCGTATTCGCGGTAATACCGCACGCAGCGGTAGCATTGAATACAACGGTTCATTTCGTGGTTCAGAAATGGACCTAAATACTGGTTGTAAAAGGTCCGCTTATTGAAGCGGAAGCGGCGGTAATCGTGGCCCGTCATCACCGTCATATCCTGCAGGTGGCACTCGCCGCCCTCAT
>JBOGJX010000480.1:0-23811 GCA_050745285.1 Terriglobia bacterium | reverse complement strand
GGAGAGGGGGGACCACGAAGTGGTGGGTGAGGGCGTTTCCGGCACGGTTAAAACCGTGCCCTTCCGCTGTTTTGACCGGAATTTCCAGTGAAGATGCTTTGCTTCGCTCAGAATGGCGGACGAGGTTTTCCCGCATCCAGTTTATCAAGGGGCCATCATGATTCATTCAACTACCTTCCGGCGCGCAATGTTCTTTCTTTTAGCGGGAGTTCTTTCCGTTTTCATTCTTCCCGGCTTCAGTCGGGCACAAGGATTCAATCCGAGCCTCTATGCGGAAATGCAGTGGCGGATGATCGGACCGTTTCGCGGCGGCCGGACGAGGGCGGCCAGCGGTGTGCCGGGCGAGCCGAATGTATTTTACGTGGGCCAGGTGGACGGCGGCGTTTGGAAGTCGGACGATTATGGGCGCACCTGGAAGCCGATCTTCGATGCGGAACCGTCACAATCCATTGGCGCCATTGCCGTCGCGCCGTCGAACCCGGACATTATTTATGTGGCAAGCGGCGAAGGTCTCGCGCGCCCGGACCTTTCCGTAGGCGACGGCATTTATAAATCCATCGACGCGGGCAAGACGTGGACCCATCTTGGCCTGCGCGAGGGCGAGCAAATCCCCGCCTTGGCGGTTGACCTGCACGATCCGAATCGCGTATTTGCCGCGGTGCTTGGCCATCCCTATGGGCCGAACCCGCAGCGTGGCATCTTCCGCTCGGTAGACGGCGGCTGGACGTGGCAGAAGGTCCTTTATATCGACGAGAACACGGGCGGCTCGGACGTGGAGATTGACCCGTCAAATCCAAACGTGGTCTACGCGGCGCTTTGGGAAGTAAGACAAGGTCCGTGGGAATACGGCAACGAGTACCAGGGCACGCAGGGCGGCATTTTCAAGTCCACCGACGGCGGCAATACCTGGAACAAACTGACCCAAGGCCTGCCCAAGAACCTCGTGCAAGCCTACGTGGCCATCGCCCCGAGCGAGCCCGGCCGCCTCTACGCGACGGTCGGCACAACCGCGACGGGAAGCTATCAATCGGGTGCGGGACTGGGCATTTACCGCTCAGACGACGCCGGTGAGCACTGGTATCGCGTGACCACCGACCCGCGGCCAGCGGAGCGCATCGGCGGCGGCGACCTGCCCATTCCCAAGGTTGACCCGAAGGATCCGGATGTGGTCTACAGCACCAGCATCGTAACCTGGCGGTCGACGGACGGCGGGAAAACCTGGACCGGCATTCGCGGCGCGCCGGGCGGCGACGACTACCAGAACATCTGGATTAATCCCCGGAATCCAAACATCCTTCTTCTGGTGAGCGACCAGGGCGCCATTGTCAGCGTTAACGGAGGCAGCACCTGGAGTTCGTGGTACAACCAGCCCACAGCGCAGCTCTATCACGTTGAAACCAGCAATACGTTTCCTTATCGCGTGTGCAGCGGTCAGCAGGAGAGCGGCTCGGTGTGCATCTCAAGCCGGGGCAACGACGGCGAGGTCACGGTGCGTGACTGGCATCCCGTGGGAGCGATTGAATACGGCTACGTCGCACCGGACCCGCTCCATCCCGATGTTGTTTACGGCGCGGGAACGAACGAGGTCTCAAAATTTCATGCGTCCACAGGGCAGGTGCAGAACATCACGCCCATTCCGCTGCGCGGCGCCAAGATTCGTGTGGACCGCACGCAGCCAATTCTTTTTTCGTCCGTAGATCCTCGCGTTCTCTTCTACGCCGCCAACTTCGTCTTCAAAACCACGGACGGCGGACACATCTGGCAAACCATCAGCCCGGATCTTGGGCGCGCGCGCCCCGGCATTCCGGCAAGCCTCGGGACGATGGCGGCGAAAGACCCCGCGGCGGCTACGCAGCGCGGCGTGGTCTATGCGCTTGGCCCGTCGTTCCAGACCGTGAACACGCTTTGGGCGGGCACCGATGACGGCTTGGTCTGGATCACCCGCGACAGCGGAAAAAACTGGACGAATGTTACGCCGCCCGCACTGACACCGTGGAGCAAAGTAACGCAAATTACCGCTTCGCATTTCGACGATGAATCTGCCTATGCCTCCGTCAGCCGCTTCCGCATCGACGACCTCCGGCCCTACATTTACCGCACCCACGACGGCGGCAAGACCTGGAAGTCGATCACTCGCGGCCTGCCGGATGATTCACCCGTCAACACGGTCCGCGAAGACCCCGTTCGCAAAGGGTTGTTATTTGCCGGCACCGAAACCGGCGTTTGGATTTCTTTCGACGATGGCGATCACTGGCAATCTTTGCAATTGAACCTGCCGCATACCTCCATGCGCGATCTGTGGATTCATGGCCACGATCTGATTGTGGCCACGCACGGGCGCTCCTTCTGGATTCTGGATGACATTACGCCGCTCGAGCAAATCAATGAGGCAGTGGCTCAGGCAGGTGTGACCCTCTTCAAGCCAGAGGCCGCATACCGGGTGCGCCGCGATACAAACACGGACACCCCGCTCCCGCCGGATGTGCCCGCCGGAAAAAATCCGCCCGATGGCGCGATCATTGACTACAATCTCGCGCAGTCGGCTTCCGGCCTCGTCATGCTGGAAATCCTCGATGCAAAGGGCAAGCTGGTACGGAGCTATTCGAGCGCGGACAAAATGGGCGAGAGCATCACCAAACTGAAAAAGACGCTTCAAATCCCAGTTTATTGGATCCGGCCATCGAAGGCGCTTCCCGCAGACGCGGGCATGCACCGCTGGGTGTGGGATTTGCATTATCCGCCGCCCGCTTCCCTGCACTATGACTATCCGATCTCAGCGGTTCCGCACGATACCCCGCTCTATCCGCGCGGGCCGTTTGCCATTCCGGGCCAATACACGGTGAGGCTGACGGTGAATGGCCGATCCCTCACGCGGCCGCTCATGGTAAAAATGGACCCGCGGGTAAAAGCCTCGCACGCTGACCTTGAGCAGCAATTTAAGCTGGCGATGGAGCTTGCAGCGGAAACGCATGAGGACTACCGTGCGCTCGAACAAGTGCGTAGTCTGCGCGGCCAACTCGAAAAGTTGAAGGGCCGGGGTTCAACGAGAATTGCAACAAACACTATCGCTTCGCTCGACCAGGAAACCACGGCGCTCCTGGGCGCCGGTCAATCCAGCGGCTCAAAGGTGGAAAACCTTTCCAAATTGAATGGGGAGCTGAACGATGTGCTTGGCATCGTAGACGGCGCGGACGAAGCGCCCACAATGGCTGCCGTGGGCGCTTCGCAAACGCTCGGCGTCACGCTGAAGCAGTTACTGGTGCGTTGGAATAAGTTGAAAGCGCATGACGTTCCGGCGCTCAACCGCATGCTCGAAGCAGCGAAACTGCCGCCGGTAAAACTCTAGTGCAGAGCGGCCTTTGGCCGCAAAAACAGCCGCAATGGAAATAGATGGGGTTGACGAAGATCTGGCCCCCTCCTGATCGAGGAGGGGGATCGCAAAGTCATTTTCATCTCAGTATGACATGTGCTCTGGTAGCGGCCGAAAGCGAGCTCCGGCGCACAAAACAATTCATCCACTCCGCTCTTTTGCTTATAGCTCCTATAGAAATGTTCAATAGACCTGCATGAATCCAGGTCTTGACTAAAGGAGGGCGGCAAGACAAGATACCAAAGACACCCTGAATAACTCAACCCGCGCGGGGGCAGGGATGAGCCACACACAATTCAAATGGAGGTTTCATGAACGCGAAGGAAGTCCTTGAGTACGCCGCGTCCAACAACGTGAAAGTTGTGGACATCCGCTTTACCGACCTGCCCGGCATTTGGCACCACGTCTCATATCCTATGCACGAGGTCGATGAGAAGTCCTTCGAAGACGGTTTCGGCATGGATGGCTCGAGCATTCGCGGGTGGGCGGCCATCCACGAAAGCGACATGCTCCTGGTTCCCGACCCGAGTTGGACGATGCTCGATCCCTTCACGGACACGCCCACGCTGGTCATGATTGGTGACATCGTCGACCCTATCACCAAGCAGCATTACCAGAAGGACCCTCGCTACATCGCCAAGAAGGCGCAGTCTTATCTCGCCTACACTGGCATTGGGGATACAGCGTATTTCGGCGCCGAAGCGGAATTTTTCATTTTTGACAACGTCCGCTTTGATCAGGCACAGCAGCACGGATACTATTTTATTGACGCGGAGGAAGGCCGCTGGAATTCGGGCCGCGAGAAGGACAACCTGGGCTACCGTCCGCGTTACAAGGAAGGCTACTTCCCCGTCCCGCCCACGGACCATTATCAAAACCTGCGCAGTGAGATGGTACTCACGATGGAAAAGGCAGGCCTGCACATCGAGTGCCACCACCACGAAGTGGCCACTGGCGGGCAGTGCGAGATCGACCAGAAATTCAACCCCATGGTGACGGCCGCGGACTGGATGATGATTTACAAATATATCATTCGCAACGTGGCCAATCAGTACGGCAAGACGGTGACGTTTATGCCTAAGCCACTCTACCAGGATAACGGCTCAGGCATGCACACGCATCAGAGCATCTGGAAAGACGGCAAGCCGCTTTTTGCCGGTGATCAGTACGCAGGCCTCAGCCAGACCGCCCTCTGGTACGCCGGAGGATTGCTGAAACACGCGGCCGCCGTCGTGGCCTTTGCGGCGCCAACGACCAACTCTTACAAGCGCCTGGTGCCCGGATTCGAGGCGCCGGTGAACCTGGCGTACTCGCGCCGCAACCGGAGCGCCGCGATCCGCATCCCGATGTATTCCGCAAGCCCCAAGGCCAAGCGCCTCGAGTTCCGTCCGCCTGATCCATCCAGCAACCCTTACCTGGCTTTTGCGGCGCTGTTAATGGCTGGGCTTGATGGCATCGAAAACAAGATTGATCCCGGCGAGCCGCTGGATAAGGACATTTACGATCTCGGGCCCGAGGAGCTTGCCAAAGTCCCATCGCTTCCCGGATCGCTCGAGGAAAGCCTTCGCGCACTCGAGAGGGACCACGACTTTCTGCTTAAGGGAGACGTCTTCACCGAAGAGCTGATCGAAACGTGGATCGACTACAAGATGAAGAATGAGGTGCAGGCGATCGCTGCCCGGCCCCATCCCTACGAGTTCGCTCTCTACTACGATATTTAACCGGGCACGCGGAATTTCTATTATGGGCGGCGCAGGGCAGGTTTTGCGCCGCCCGTTTTGTTTTTGTGGCAAGGTTACAGTTGCTGGCTCTTCTTAGGTATAATCCTCTCGATGCCCAGTGAGTTTGCTCTCATCGCGTTCCGAGACCCCGCCAAGGCAGAGGCCAACCTGGCGCGAATCGAGCAGCATCTTCCGCCGGCGCTTCACTATCCCCTTGCATCCTTGCTGGCCGAATCGCCAGATCCCGACGGCGCTCTCAATTTCCTTGAGCGCTACGCTTCCAAGACGCCGCCCGAAACATTTTCAGAGCTTGCGGCCTATCCCTCCGCGCTGACCTACCTTGTGGCCATTTTCAGCTATAGCAGCTTTTTAGCAGAGGCGTTTCTCTCGGAGCCCGGCCTGCCCCTCCAATTCGCCCGCGACCGGAACTTCGGCAAGCTGAAGTCGAAAGAAGATCTGACGCAAGACTACGCGCGCTTTTCTACGGCTGCGCACGATCCGTGGCTCTCTGCGCAGTTGGGGCGCTTCAAGCGGCGCACGGACCTGCGCATCGTGCTAAAGGACGTTCTCGGCATTAGCACGCTCGCCGAAACCACGCGTGAGCTTTCGGAGCTCGCCGACGTTCTGGTCGCCAATGCTCTCGCCTATTGCGATCAGGAGCTTCACAAGCGGTATGGCGAACCGCAATATCGTGACCGCGATGGGCGCATCGCGCGAAGTGAGTTCAGCGTGGTCTCGCTCGGCAAGATGGGCGGCAATGAACTGAATTACAGCTCGGACATCGATCTGCTCTACCTCTACTCGCATAACGGCGAAACCTCGGGGGGCAGCGAGCCTGACTCGGTGATCACCAACAAGGAGTATTTTGTCCGGCTGGCGAACGCCGTCACCCGCTCGATCACTCAGAGCACGCCTTACGGTCCGGTGTTCCGCGTGGATTTGCGGCTGCGCCCGGAAGGCGATATGGGTGACATGACCATTTCCCTGAAGTCGTCTTTCGAATATTACGAGCGCCGCGCGCGGGATTGGGAATTGCAGATGCTGATTAAGGCCCGGCACTCGGCCGGCGATGAAAGGCTCACGCGCGAATTCCTGCGCGGCGTGGAAGCGCGGATCTACGGAACGGCGGCGGATTTCGCGGCGATCGAAACCATCCTTCTCTCGCGGGGGAGAATTTCCCGCAAGCTTCGCGCAACGCGCGGCGAGGCCATCGACGTGAAGCTCCATCCGGGCGGCATCCGGAGCATTGAGTTCCTCACGCAGTGCCTGCAGCGCTTGCACGGAGGCCACGATCCCTGGGTTCGCTCCGGCGGCACGCTTCTTGCACTGCGCAAGCTGAATGATAAGGGCCACCTTTCGGACAAAGATTACGCCGCGTTGACCGCCGCCTACGAGTTCCTGCGCAAAGTGGAACACCGGATTCAACTCGATCTTGGCCAGCAGACGCACCGCCTTCCCGCCGACGCGTCCGCGCTGGATAAGCTTGCCCGCCGCGTCGGGATCGATCCGAGCCACCGGGGCGCCGTGCCGCCGGATCGCGCATCCCGCGCCGCGGAGCGGCCAGGCGCTGCTCTCCTCGCCCGTCTGGATGGAGTTTTCCGGCGCGTGGACGAAATCTATCAGAACTTAATCCACCCGCATGCCGCGCCGTCGTTGCGCGAAGACTACGCCCTCAAACCGCCTCCTATCCTTTTGCCGGAGCAGGCGGGCGCGTCTTACGAATCCGCGCTGCAGTTTTTAACCGCGCAAGCTCCGGACCTCGCCGCATGCGTGGCGGGCGCGCGCACTCCGGAGCGCGCGCAAAAGAACGTAGGTGGCTTCCTCGGCAGCCTTCTCGGTTCCTCACCCTCATTTGAGCTCGCTCAAAGCCATCCGGACAAGTTGTCGCACGCACTGGAAATGATTGGTGCGAGCGACTACCTGGCGGCCTTGTTGATCCATCATCCCGAGGATATTATGGCGCTCGCCTCCCCCACGCCGCTTCCGGCCGGCGCGCAGATGAAGATGAACCTCGATCACGCGCGGGGAGAGAACCAAGTTCGGCAGACACCTGCCGCTGCGTTCCCGTGGGTTCTGGAATCGGGTGGAGACCTTAACCATCAGATGTCCCTCTTGCGCCAGCGCTACCGGGTGCAGACGATCGCGCTCGCGGGCCGCGACCTTAAAGACGGCGAAACCATCTTTGATTCGCTGAAAAGCTGGTCCCAACTTGCAGCCCAGTCAATTGCCACCGCCCTGGGCATTGCCTTCGAAGCCGTTCAGCACCCCCCGGCGGGCGCTCGCACAAGCCCATCCTTCGCGGTTCTAGGTCTCGGGCGGCTGGGGATTCATGAATTCGATCTCGCGTCCGACGCCGACCTCATCTTCATTGCTCCCTCGGGAGCGACGGAGGAGGAAATCGGATTCTGGACGCGGGTTGCGGAAAAAATCATCGCGGTGCTTTCGAGTTATACCGGCGACGGAACAGTCTTCGCGGTGGATACCCGCCTGCGTCCGCTCGGGCAGGAAGGCGAGCTCGTGGTTACGGAAGACGCGCTATTGCGCTATGCCGCGAGCCAGGCCCAGGTGTGGGAGGCGATGGCCTATCTCAAGGCATTTCCCATCGTCGGAGACAGTAACCTGGGATTCGAGGTAGCGGCGCACCTGACGGAGCAATTGATCGGGAGGTTTAGCAATTATCCGAAGCTCGAGGACGACCTCTCGCAGATGCGCCGCCGGCTTGAGCGCGAACTAGCCTCGACACCAACTCATCTGAAGACTGCGCCAGGAAGCTATTACGACGTGGAATACACCGCCGCTTACCTCGAACTGCGCCACCACCCGGGTATCCTTCCTGGCTCAAACACGCCCGAGCGGATTCAGGCCATTCACGCCGCCGGGCTACTGAGCAATGAAGATGCCGCTGCGCTCACGGCCGGAGCACGTTTTCTAAGGGCAATCGACCATGCCATCCGGCTCGTCACCGGGAAACCCTCCCATGGACTGCCAGAGCACATCGGCCATGCGGCCATGGTTGAGGATCTCGCCCGGCGCTGGGGGCTGCTCGATACTGCTGGCGGCGAAATTCCCGTGGCCCGCCGCCTGCGCGAAACCCAGCAGGCTGTCCGCAACGTCTATCGGCGTGTCGTGGGATCGGAATAGGCGGGCAGTTTAGATATTTGGAGGCGGCCTGCGGCTTTGCCGCTTGCTGTTTCGTAGGGGCGCTGCTTGCTGCGCCCCCCTTGTCGCTATCAATAGTTTTATCTTCATTTTGGCGTAAACACATCAGCGAAAGCTTACGTAAGCGGCCGTAATGATAGGTGGGCCTTGGTTCCATTCGGCAGGAAGGTGTTCAAAGATAACGTGGAGGGCCTGAGACGATCCTGCTTTAAGTGGCGCCGTCTGGCGGGTGATGGGATGCTCCGTTTCCAACAGAACCACTTGCCCGAACGGGTCCATGAAGGTCAGCTTCAGGTCAAGGTCACGCACCGTTTGCGAACCCTTGTTCACAAGGGTCCCATCCAGGTAGTAGACTGTGGCGCCCAGGAAGTTGCTCGCAGCGCTCATCTTGGGACCGGCAACTTCGACCTCCGGAAGGTAGCTCTTCTCCGCCGCCGTCATTGGGGCATGGGCCTGTTGCGCCGCCGCTGAGCGTCGCGCGTGATGCTGCTCAGCCCACACATAAATACCAACGATGATGGCCAGCGCCACCAACGCCAACACAAAGTACTTCGTGGATGTCGAGTGTTCGGACACGGATATGGAAAGTCAAAACTGGAAACGATTGACGACTACAGTCCTGCCACCGTCAGCCCTTCCACCAGGACCGACGGCGAGGCCACGGCGCCGCGGAATTCAAGATCGGAGCCGATCATCGCCATGTGGTTGAGCATTTCCGGCAGACGGCCGGCGATCGTGACTTCCTCCACCGGATACGCCAACTCGCCGTTCTCGATCCACATGCCGGCCGCGCCGCGCGAGTAATCGCCCGTGACGATGTTCACGCCGAAGCCGATCAGCTCCGTGACGTAAAACCCACTCTTTACAGACCCCACGATTTCCTCCGGCGTGTGGGCGCCGGGAGTGAGGAAGAAATTCTTGGGCCCAACGGAGGGCGGCCCGGCCACGCCGCGCGAAGCATTGCCCGTGGTCTTCAGGTTCAACTTCCGGGCCGTGTACGCATTCAACAGGTAGTTCTCTAGAACGCCCTTACCGATAACCGGTGTGCTGGAAGCGGAGATGCCCTCGTCATCGAACGGACGCGAGCCGAATCCGCCGGGTCTGAGACCGTCATCGATCACCGTAATATTTTCGCCCGCCACCTGCTGTCCCAGCTTCCCCGCAAGGAATGATGCGCTGCGATAAATTGAGTCTCCTCGCACCGCCTCGAAGATATGCCCCACCAGCGACCGTGCCGTTTCCGCGTCAAAGACCACGGGTACCTGGCAGGTGGAAACCTTCCGCGCTCCGAGTTTGCGCAGCGCGCGCTCCGCCGCCTTGCGCCCCACCGCTTCCGGCGTCTCCAGCGCCCCCGCGCGCCGCGCAACCGTGTACCAGTAGTCGCGCTGCATTCCGCCTCCGTTCACCGCAACGGGTACCACGGAAAGGCCGCAATAGGATGATGGATAGCTTCCGGCAAAGCCTATCGAGTTAGCATAGGCTTTCCTGCCCGTGCTTGCTTCGAAGGTCGAGCCTTCTGAATTCTGAATGCGTGGGTCGGCGCTTAACGCTGCTTCCTCGCCGCGCCGCGCCCAATCCAGGCGGTCTTCGGTCGCGAGCTTGGCGACGTCCGGATAAAAAAGCTCAAGGTCACCCTCATAGCGCCCCTGCTGCTCCGGCTCGGCCAGACCTGCCGCGGGGTCTTCGGAGGTGGCGCGCGTCATGGTCAGAGTCCTCTCAACCAGCCTCGCCAGCGAACTCGGCGAGAAATCCTGCGAATACGAGCTCGCACTTCGCGTCCCCATGAAAACGCGCAGCCCCAAAGCCTTCGACGCCGCCTCTTTCAGGCTTTCAATCTGCCGCATGCGCACCGTGGCGGAGAACTCCTCACCCTCGCGCACCACGGCGTCCGCAGCGCTCGCGCCCGCGCTCATGGCGCGGCCCACAAGGTCATGAGCGATTTGTTCGAGTTGGTCTTGTGGCATATTTGATGACTCGTTTAGTCTATTCAGGACTGATGCAATCGTGCTATTTCTCAAAAAACCGCAGCCTCAAGGGTAAGATTAGGGGCCATCAGTCATGGAAACGATACACGTCTTTACGGTGGGCAATCTTCAGAATCCGCACAATCTTCTCCGCCTCGTGGATAGAATAGATGACGCGATAGTCGCCTTGCCGAATTCGGTAATCATCCCCGCCTGATAGCTTGCGGCAACCATCGGGACGCGGGTTGCCAGCGAGATCTGCAATGCGCAGGGTGAGCCGCCGTCGGTCCTTCTTCGGAATAGCGTCGAGTTCTTTGGCCGCAGCAGGCTTAATGCGGACCCTATAGCCGGCCACGCCGTTTCATGTCCTTCACCACACCCTCAAAATCCAGGTCTGGTTCATTTCGTCTTGCCTCTATCGCCGCCAAATCCTCGGCGTCCTCAGCAAGCACCTCTCTCACGGCGTCATTCACAAGCCTGGAGATCGAGCAGTCCGTTTGGGCCGCCTTCAAACGCAATGCTCGATGCAACTTCTGGTCGAAGTAAACCGTGGCTCTCTTGTGCGCTGTATTCATACCGCTATTCTCCTCGAGGCTCCTGGGGCGCTGCTTGCTGCGCTCAGCGCCTGCGCCATCAGGGCGGGCGCAGCAAGGGGCGCCCCTACGAAAGCAAAAAAGCTACAGCAAGCTACGAAAACGATTGCGCGCCGCGCGGCGCCGTGCCGCCCACCGTCAATTGGCTTACCTTCATGGTCGGAATGCCCACGCCTACCGGAACACTTTGCCCGTCTTTGCCGCAGGTTCCGATGCCAGGATCAAGCCGCAGGTCATTTCCTAGCGCGGTGACGCGCGTCAGCACGGTGGGCCCGTCGCCGATGAGCGTTGCGCCCTTCACCGGCGCCGTGATTTTTCCATCTTCAATCAGATAGGCCTCGGAAGCTGAAAACACAAACTTCCCGTTGGTGATGTCCACCTGGCCGCCGCCGAAATAGACGGCGTAAAGACCATGCTTAACGGAGCGGATAATCTCAGCAGGATCATCTTGTCCGGCCAGCATGTATGTATTCGTCATGCGCGGCATGGGGATGTGCTCGTAACTTTCGCGGCGGCCGTTGCCGGTACGGCTTGTTTTCATCACGTCCGAGCTGAGCTTGTCCTGCAAGTAGCCGCGCAAAATGCCGTTTTCGATGAGCACGGTGTTGTGCGTGGGTGAACCCTCGTCATCCACATTCAGCGAGCCGCGCCGCGCGGGCACCGTGCCGTCATCCACCACCGTGCAAATTTCCGAGGCCACACGCTGCCCGATACGCCCGCTAAAAGCCGAGATTCCCTTCCGATTGAAGTCCGCCTCGAGCCCGTGTCCAATGGCCTCGTGCAGCAGAATGCCGGGCCAGCCGGGCGCCAGCACCACCTCCATCTCGCCGGCCGGCGCCTCGCGTGCGCCGAGCTGCACGATAGCCTGGCGAGCGGCCTCGCGAGCATAGAATTCGGGCGAATGATCGCCCTCAAAGAATTCAAGTCCCACACGCCCGCCGCCGCCATACGAGCCGGATTGAAAATTATTGCCTTCACGGGCAATCGCATAAACACTCATGCGCACGAGCGGCTGAATGTCCGTCACGGAGCGGCCCTCCGAATCCGCCACGAGCACGCGCCGCACCTGGTCGCCATAACTCACACGCGCCTGTGCAATGCGCGGGTCATAGGCGCGAGCCGCCGCGTCGGCGCGCCGCGCCAGATCGAGCTTCTCAGAAAGGTCGCGGTCCGTCGCCGGAAAAGCCACTGGATAAACATTGCGCTGCCGCTCCACCTCGCTCAGCCCAACCGTCGAAACGCGCGCCGGCCCACTGGCAATGCGCGCCGCGATGCGCGCCGCCTTCAGGATTTTGCCCGAATCAAGATCATCCGTGTAGGCGTAACCCGTTTGCTCTCCCGAAAGCACGCGAATCCCACAGCCCACCGCGATGCCCTCGGTCGCCGTTTTTACCAAAGACTCGTCCAGCAGAATGGAGCACGCCGTGGTGTGCTCAAAATAGAGATCGGCATAGTTGCCGCCTTCCGAAAGCGCGGCGGCTAGGTACCTTTCCAGATCAGCCGAACTGATGTTATACGTCGTGGTGAAGAACGAATCAGCAGGATTCATTAGGCGCTTTCAGAGAACGGTTCTCTACCCTTCAGTCAGGATTCTCTATCGTTTTTCACGCTAACATACGGGGTAGGGGCTGTCAATTTTTGGCGGCGTTTGCAGGCTTAATGGGCCGCTGAGAAGCGTGCGGCGTCGGTTTCATGCCACCAGCGACTCGTTGACAGCGCTTGAATGGTGGCGATGTAAAATCGCCGCCACACCCTCCGCGACCACCAACATCGCTACGGCGCGAGCACGAGAGGTAGCCACGGCACAGTTTGTGTGCCGTGGGTTTTTGCGCATCGAAAAGCCCATGGCACAAATTTCGCGCCGTGGCTACACCCGCGTGTGATTAGGCGCATTATTTTTGCCGCAAATTACGGCGCGAGCACCAGCAGCGTGAAGCTGCCTGGAATAATGCTGGGGCGGTGGAAGCGCTGACCGGGCGCTTGCGGCTGAGGCGGGCCGAACTTGGCCGTTACCAAGAACACGTTGTGCGTTTTTGGGTCCACTTCCATGGTGCGCGCGCCGCGTTCGGTGGTGGCGTTCTGAACCACTTTGAATTCGGTGGGCGAAACCTCTTTCACCACGGTGAGCGTGCCGTCCCCGTTCGAGCTGAATGCAAGCCGTGTGCCTGGGTCGAAGCGATTCGCATCCACCCCGTTTCCGATGGGGGGAGTTGCGATCACCTTTCCGGTATCGGCATTGATAATCCCCATGACTTGGTTGTGGCAACCCGCGAAGAGAACCCGGTGCTCCGAGTCGATGGCAAGCCCCGACGGGTGTTCACACGGCGCCATCGGCCAGCGAGACTTGATCTGGAGCGTGTGCGTGTCAATCGCCAGTTCCACACTCTTGTCTTCAAGGTTGTTATAAATCATGCCAGCGCCGTCCGCGACGGCAAACTCCGGGCGGCCGCCAAGATCGATGGTTCCCACCACCTTGCCTGTCTTGGCGTCAATGGCCGTTGAATTGCCGCTGCGTCCGTTGAACGTGAAAACCCGCTGCGACGCCGGATCGTACGCGATGCAATCCGGGTTATGGCCGGTTACCTTGACTTCGCCGATGGTCTTCAACGTCTTCAGATCGAAAATGGTAACTTGATCTGCCCCACCGTCGCTGATGAAGCCGCGATTCAGTTCGGGAGCGATGGCAATGCCATGCACCCCCTTGGTGTTCGGGATATCACCCACAACCTTGAACGAGTCCGCGTCAACCACCATCACGTGCGTGCCATGGGAAATGAAGAGGCGCCGGTTGGCGTTGTCAAATCCCATATAATCCCAAAATCCTGTGCCGCCCAGCACAACCCTTTTGATGATGTGATAATGGGCGCCTTCAGCGGGCGGCGCGGCAGGACTAACCGCAGGAATGGTGAGGACGGATAGAAGTGCAATTATGGCGAGCCAGAAACCGGAGCGATTGCGGAGAGTGGTCTTCATAAATCCTCCTGTAAATTTAGCAGTGGTTCATGCCGCTGGGCGACACATTCGCAAAGCATGAAAAAGATTCCGGAAGGGCATGGCTTCAGCCATGCCGCCCGGAAACGGCTACTTACAATCTCTGGCTGCGGAGATGAGCGGAGCGCCCATCTCCGCAGCCGGAGACGCCGGGATTAACCTGCGCCTTACGGCACGGTTAAAACCGTGCCCTTCCGCTTCCTTCATCGAAACCGGCGGGCGCAGCAAGCAGCGCCCCTACGAAACCGCATCGCGCTCCCGTACACTTATGCGGAGCCCCAATGGTTTCAACGTCTGTGCGGGCCTGAATGTGACACACCCGATGGGCGGGCGCAGCAAGCAGCGCCCCTACGTCACTTGGCACTCGTCACTACTTTATCCGGCTCTTCGAGGCTGGCAGCAATCCGCTCCCATTCCTGCATCATCTCGCGCAATTGTTCCCGGCGCTCATCGAGGAGCTTGTCCAATCGTATGGATTCTTCGGCGTTCTTGAAATTCGCAAGATCGATTTCAGCCGCGTTGATTTGCGCTTCGCAGTGGGCAATTTCCTGCTCCAGTTCACCGCGGCGCTTCTGCTTCTGGCGGGTCAGAATCGGATTGATCTTTTTTTCTTTCGGCTCTTCGCGCTTACTCCGGGACGCAACGGCGGATTGTGATGTATTGCCATTCTCCGGCGCCGCCGCGCGGCCTTCCTTCTGCCACAGGTAATCCTCGTAATTTCCAGGATAGTCGCGGAGACCGCCGCCCTCGATCTCGAAGACGCGGGTGGCGAGCCTGTCAATGAAGTAGCGGTCGTGGGAAACGAAGACAACCGTGCCCGTGAATTCCCGCAAGGAATCGAGCAGCACATCCTTGGCGCGCAGGTCAAGATGGTTGGTAGGCTCGTCAAGCAGCAAGAAGTTCGATGGCCGCAGCAACATGCGCGCGAGCGCATACCGGTTGCGCTCGCCACCCGAGAGGACGCCAATCCGCTTGAAGGCTTCGTCGTTCGAAAACAAGAAGCTGCCGAGCAGCGTGCGCAATTGCGTCTGCCCGCTCAGCGCGCCGGGCGCGACGCTGGCAAGGTCATCAATCACCCGCGCATCGGGATCAAGCGCTTTGTACTGGTCCTGCGCGAAATAGTCCACTTCCACCTTGTGGCCCATGCGGTATTCACCGGCGGTTAACTCCTCCGCGCCCGCCAGAAGCTTAATCAGCGTGGACTTCCCGGCCCCGTTCACCCCCACCAGCGCCACGCGGTCGCCCCGGTTGATGATAAAGCTCACGTCTTCGAAAACGAGTTTCCCGCCATAACTCTTTGCCACGCCGTGAAACGCGGCCACCTGCCGTCCGCTCGCCGGCGGTTGCGGAAACTTGAAGTGGATTGTTCTCTCTTCGGGGGGCAACTCGATTCTTTCAATCTTTTCCAACTCCTTGATCCTGCTCTGCACCTGCTTGGCCTTCGTAGCTTGGTAGCGAAAGCGGTTGATAAAAACTTCAAGCTGCTCGATCCGCTCCTTCTGATTGCGATAAGCCGCCTGAAGCTGTGCCTGGCGGTCTGCCTTCTGGGCAAGATAGCGGTCATAGTTGCCGGTGTAGAAGTAGGCGCGGTGGTTCCAGAGTTCAAGGATCTTCGCCACCGTGACATCCAGAAAATACCGGTCGTGTGACACCAGCACGAAGGCGTTGGGATAATTCCTCAGGTACTCTTCCAACCAATTGCGCGCCTCGATATCCAAATGATTGGTGGGCTCGTCGAGCAGCAGCAAATTGGGCTTGATCAGAAGAAGCTTGGCGAGCGCCAGGCGCATCTGCCAACCGCCCGAGAACTCTTGCGTGGGCCGGGTCCAATCCTCGCGCGAAAAACCGAGACCATTGAGCACCGCACCCGCCTGCGCCTCGAGCGAATAGCCATCGCGTCCGTGGAATTCGGTTTCAAGGCGGTGGTAGCGGTCCGTCACCCGCTCATATTCGCTGCCCTCGGGGTCCAGTTCCGCCATCTGATGCCGGAGCGCTTCCATCTCTACTTCCATGTTCAACAGGTCGCTGAAAACGGAAAGGCATTCGTCGAGAACGGTGCGGCCTGATAATGAAAGTCCATCCTGGGGAAGATACCCCGTCGTGATGCCCTTGGCCGCCGAAAGTGATCCCCGGTCGAGCGGCTCAAGTCCCGCCAGTACCTTGAGCAACGTCGACTTCCCCGTGCCGTTTCCGCCGACCAAGCCCACTCGTTCGCGAGGATTCACGAGCCAGTCGAGGCCTTCAAAAAGGACTTTGGAGCCAAAATGTTTCCCGGCTGAAGTGAGTTGAAGCATAAGAATGTGTTTTGTGCAGCACAGCGGCTTGCCGCCGCTTGGGTAGGGGTGCCGTTGCAGCGATCACAGATCCCCTTCATTAACTATATCAGGCTTGGCTACTCATCGCAGGGTAGGAGGGAACGGATCGGGCGGTCGCGGGTGGTCCTCAGTAACGCATTGCGGTTATGGTAAGCACAAGGCCCAGGGCTGTCAAATTAGCTGAGCAGTTTGGCGCAAAGCACAGCTACGCCGCTTGCTATGCGGAAAGCCTCTGGCTTTCCGGACAACGGTCCCATTTTTTTAATGTCCTCGCTGGGTGAGGTTGCTGGCTTCCGGAAGGGCAAAGCCCTTCCGCACAGCAAGCGGCAAAGCCGCAGGTAGCGTCCAAAAATATGGGACCCAACTTGGATAAGACTGGCACAAGGCGTGTCCCTACGCAAGAGTCAAGGTTGATGAAATGCACTCAACTTGGCAACGGAACTTTCAAATTGGACCTGCTCAGGGTGCAGACCAAATCTGCTTCGACGGTCTGACGACTGGCGCCGCGCGCCACCGAGATTTCATCCACCAACAACTGCCACGAGCGGTCCAGCATTTTCTTTTCGCGGAAAGACAGTGGCTTGGCCTGGCTCAGCACCACAAGCGCCTTGAACACCTCGGCGACCTGCTGCAGCGAGCCGCTGCGCATTTTCTCCGAGTTCTGCTTGAACCGCCCCTTCCAATCCGCCTGCGGGCCGATGTTCGCGTTATTAAGATATTCGAGGACCGTGCCTACCTCACGCACCCTCGCCACCCGGCGCAACCCGACCGTGGAAACATTAGTCATCGGCACCATCACGCGCATACCGTTTGTGTTGAGTTTCAGGAGGTAAAAAGTCTCTGACTGACCGGTAAGATTGCGGTTGGAAATCTGTTCAACCGTTCCCACACCTTGATTCGGATATACAACCCTGTCACCAACTCGGAAGTCCATGGCTCCCCCTCTTTCATTTTAGGATGAGAATAAGAAAAGCCTTTTGTTTCAACTTAGAATTCCTGCCTGTTGTGATTATATACCAGTCAGCGGACATCCGCTGCCTTATTTTGCAAACAAACCTAACAAAGTGGTTTCCGGGTCCATTACACGGGAGCGCCACCGTCCCGGCGGCCATTGCGGACAAGATGCCAGCGCTACAAGCCACGTCCTCTCGCCGCGCACGTACAGCCTTGAGCGGAGTAAACAGCGCCCCTTAACAACTTGGTCCTTACTGTCGAGGTGTTCTGTGAACGCCAGAAAACCAGCGGCGGGACGCCGCCGCTACAATGACCACCAGCGAAGAAAAGGCGAACGGTTTTGCGCCATTGCGTATACAATAGGGCCTGGGAGGATCGATGACTTTGGAAACCGGCGCCCTAATCCGCAAGCCCATGGCCACGGTTCAGAGCGCGCTCGAGGAGATTCGTGAAAAATTCCAGGGCACGCCATCCCGGGGCGGCGTGACCGCGTTGAAGTATGAGCCGGCACGCGCGGCCAACCTCCGGCCGTTTCCCACGGCGCTGGCAGCGCCGGTTGCAGACGCGCTGCGGGCGCGAGGAATCAACGAGTTATATTCGCACCAGGCGGAGGTCTTTGGGTTGGCGGAGGCGGGCCGCAATGTGGTGGTGGTTACACCGACGGCATCAGGAAAAACGCTCTGCTACAACCTGCCGATTCTGAACGCGCTGGCAAAAGATCCCGAGGCCCGGGCTCTTTACCTTTTCCCCACCAAGGCGCTGGCGCAAGATCAACTGGCGGAGCTCGACAGGTGGACGGAGCAACTCGGCGACGCCGTTCGCACCTTCACCTACGACGGCGATACACCGCAAGACGCGCGCAAGTCAATCCGCGCGCGAGGAAACCTGGTCCTCACCAATCCCGACATGCTGCACACCGGCATTCTGCCCCATCACACGCGCTGGGAGCGGCTGTTTGAAAATCTTCGCTACGTCGTTATCGATGAGTTGCACACCTATCGCGGCGTGTTTGGCAGCCACCTGGCCAACGTTCTGCGGCGGTTAAAGCGAATCGCTAAGTTCTATGGCAGCCACCCGCAATTCCTCTGCGCTTCAGCCACCATCGCCAACCCCGCCGAGCTGGGCGCGGCCATTATCGAAGAGGAAGTGGCAAAGGTTGATGGCAACGGCGCGCCAGCCACGGAGAAGTATTTCATCTTTTACAATCCGCCCGTCGTCAACGCACAGCTTGGCATTCGGCGGTCTTATTTGAATGAAACGCGCCGCCTGACGAGGGTCTTTCTGGGCCGCGGACTTGGAACCATCGTATTCGCCAACAGCCGCCTGGCCACGGAAATCCTGGTGACCTACTTGAAGGAGGATTTCTCGAAAGCTCCGGAGGGGCCCGAGATGGTGCGCGGCTACCGAGGCGGCTACCTGCCGCTTGAGCGGCGGGCAATCGAGCGCGACCTGCGCGCAGGACGCCTTCGCGGCGTGGTCTCTACCAACGCCCTTGAGCTGGGCATTGATATTGGCGGGCTTGACGTGGCCGTTATGGCGGGCTATCCGGGCACCATCGCCTCGACTTGGCAGCGCGCGGGCCGGGCGGGCCGACGCCAGGGAAGCTCCGCCGCCGTGCTGGTGGCATCGAGCGCTCCGCTCGACCAGTTCATCGTTCAAAATCCCGATTACTTCTTCGGCCGCTCACCCGAGCACGGCTACGTGAACCCCGACAATTTGCAGATCCTGCTCAGCCATTTGAAATGCGCCGCGTTTGAGTTGCCTCTGCGCGATGACGAGAAATTCGGCGCACTCGATCTGAAGACGCTATGCTCGTACCTCGAAGAGAGCGGCTTCCTGCACCACTCGGAGGACGGCTGGCATTGGGTTTCCGAGTCGTATCCGGCGGACGCGCTCAGCCTGCGCGCAGTCTCCTCAGACAACTTTGTAATCGTGGACGCCACGGAAGCGCCTCGCGTAATCGGCGAAACCGACTTTACCAGCGCGCTCACCACGCTTCACGAAGGCGCGATTTATATTCAGGATGGCGTTCAGCACCACGTCGAGCGGCTCGACTACAACGACCGCAAAGCCTACGTCCATCGCGTCCATAGCGAATACTTTACCGACGCCATCTCCTATACCAAGATCAAAATCCTGGATAATTTTGACCGGGCGGCGGCCGGCGCGGCGTTGAAAAGCCACGGCGAAGTTCAGGTGAATACGCAGGTCGTGGGCTTCAAGAAAATCAAATTCTGGACCATGGAAAACGTGGGATCGGGCAAGCTGAGCCTGCCCGAACAGGAAATGCACACAACCGCGTTCTGGCTGACGCTGCCGCACGCCATGCTCGAAGAGTTACCCTACAACGACACCGAAAAAATGGACGGCGTGAACGGATTCGGCAACGCCATGCGCGCCATCGCCACCTTGCTAGTGATGAGCGACGCGCGAGACCTGGGCGTGGCCGTTGGAGAGAATCCGGGATTAGGGGTTCGGGATTCGGGCTTAGGCCAGAGTTCGGGATGCGGAATCCGGGATCCGGGCTTAATAGAAGACATAGCGAACGGTACTACACCGAGGAGCATACAAACCCGAGCACCGAATCCCGAATCCCTACTCCCAGCCGTTCTTTTCGAGCCGAACATCTATCTGTACGATAACTATCCGGGCGGCGTGGGTCTCAGCGAGCCACTGTTCCGGCTGAGCGGGGAACTCATTGAGAATACCCGGATGCTCATCTCCAATTGCCCGTGTCCCTCCGGCTGCCCCTCGTGCGTCGGGCCCGTTGGGGAAATCGGCGAGAAGGGGAAAGTGGTGGCGCTCGCAATCCTAAAGAAACTGGGGTGAAGTAGCGCATCAGAGTTTTGCTTTTAAAACTCCGCGGCCTTTTTCTGCTAATCAGTTGACAAGAGCAACTACTTCTTCGATGAATGCGATAAAAGCCGCGGCGCGAAGCAACGGACAACTGACAACTAACCACTGACCAGCCATCATGAATTTAGAAGAGAAACTTCGCCAACTGAAGAGAACCTCCAAGAAATCCGGCCTCGAGACGGAGCTTGAGGCGCAGCTCGATTACTTGCGGCGAACGGCGCAAACCCCCAAGAAGCTCCCCGCCCAGCGGGTGCCTCACAGCGTAGAGGAATACGTGGAGGGGCATGAATGCTGCCATCCGCTTGGCAATTACTTCATGGCTGCGCAGGAGCTACCCTTCGGGCGGCCTTACGGAAAGATGCGCATCGGCGATATTACTGCCTCGGACCTAACCGCTTTGAATATTTTCAGCCCCGCGCTGCCCGATCCCGCCCGGCTGCTCTATCTTGATACCGAAACCACGGGTCTTGCCGGGGGCACGGGGACCTGCGCATTTCTGATCGGCATTGGGATGATCCAGGGCTCGCAATTCGTGGTACAGCAGTTCTTCCTGCGCGATTATACTGAAGAAAAGACCGTGCTCGCGGCGCTGGCGGACATTCTCCAAAGCTACGAAGGGATCGTCACATTCAATGGAAAGACGTTTGACGTGCCGCTGCTCGAAACGCGCTACACGCTCTCCCGTTTGAAGTCACCCTTCTAGCGGCTCGTCCATCTCGATCTTCTGCATCCTGCGCGGCGGCTCTGGAAGCTGCGCCTTGAAAGCTGCCGCCTGACCCATCTCGAAACGCACGTTCTGGGGATTGCCCGCAAGGGCGACGTGCCAGGCTCCGAAATCCCCGGCATCTATTTTGATTATCTGCGCACCGGCGACGCGCGCGATCTTCAACCCGTCTTCTTCCACAACGCCCTAGACATCGTGACGCTGGCAGCGCTCACGGTGGAGGTGGCCAGGGTCGTCCGGTCAGCGCAGGAGCGGGACGCGCGCTCAGCCGGTCCAAGTCTTGATCTCTTCAGCCTCAGCCGCATTTTCGAGCGGGCGGGCGACATGGACCAATCGTTATCAGCTTGCGCTCGCGCGCTTGAAGCGGGATTGCCCGAGGCGGTTGAGCCCTTCGCTCTGTGGCGGCTCGCCACCCAGCACAAGCGCCGCCGCAATTTTGAGCGAGCTGAGGAAATCTGGCTGGAGCTGACCCGCTCTGAAGCGCCCGTCGCCATCGAGGCATACCGCGAGCTCGCAATCCACTATGAGCACCGTCGGCGCGATGCCGGAAAGGCGCTTCAATTCACCGAAGAAGCGCTTGTCAGACTCACCGCAATCTCTGCCACGTCCGCCGCTGGTCAAGCACAACTCCGCCACACCGGGCACTTCACCCATCGCCGCCTGCGCCTGCAAAAACGGTTGGCCACCTCAGATACATAGGCGCGCTGCCAAGAGGGCGGGGTTTGAACCCCGCCGCACAGAAATCAAGAACAACTCTTTTATTTTCTTTATCGCGTTCTACGCCGGGGCTAAAGTCCGTCCACCCTTCCCCGCAACACGGTCAGAGATGCTTTCGGCAGAGTGAACAACGCCTCCGCGCCGCCAGGCAGAGCGGAGGTCACTGGCGGGCCGTCCGGGTCCGCGCGCCCGCGCCGGCCTTGCGAGTGCCAATGGTATTGTTCCCGCCCGAACATTACTCTCGTGACCGGGCCGGTAAATGAGCCGCGCTTGTTCCCTTCCGCATCTTCAAAGACCACGCGCACGGTATAGGCGTTGTCCTGGTCGCGGTTGACGATCATCAACGCCCATTGCCCATCCGGGCGATGCACGGCATAAACAGCAAGCAGATCACGGCCCGCGCCATCCCGGACGTCACACGATGCGCGATAGGTCTGATGGAGCTCATCACCGGGCTTTACCCATTCGAGATTGATGAGCCGTGCCGCGAAGTATTGCGAAGTCCGCTGCTGGATATGGTAATTCTCATCGGCGTTGAACATCCCAAACGTGCCCCAGCCGTGGCATCCTCGCCCCAGCGGCCGGGGAAAGAAGTGAAAATAATAGAGCGCGCTGCCGCCCGCGGTGAGAAACGCTCCCGCGTATTCCGCGAGCCAGAGCGCTCCGAAGATGTCAACAAACGACTGGTTGAGGTTCCAGGAAAGGTTGCTCTCGGTGATGAACAGCGGAACGTTGGCGGGCACGCCGTCATCCCTCCATACTTGCAGAATATGGCTCACCAGCTCGGGCTCACGGTAAAGGTCGCTCCACGTCGTGCCGCACGGCTCGAGCGGATAATGCTCGAAGGACATAAAAGCAAGATCCGCCATGCGGCCGTGCGATTTCAGATAATCCACAAAGCGGCCAAGCCAGGACGTCCGGCCCTCGGCGTCCGGCCACGTCTTGATGTCCTCATTGACACCCGTGAAAATGGGTCCGCCTAGCTTGGCTTCCGGAACCAGCCGGTGGATCGCCGCCGCAAACTGCAAATAGAGCGCCGCGTAATCCTCCGGCATGGCGTACTGCCCATCCGGCTCCTCGCCCATCTCGACGTAGCTGACGGGATATCCCCGCTTCTTGAGATAAGCGATCTCCGCAGCCGCGTTTTCAGGCGTGCCGTAGAGCATCGCGATAGGGACGATGGCGGACAGGTTATTCGTTACGCCGCTGGTGAAGAATAGGTCGAAGCCAGTTTGATCGCCCGCGCGCTCGTCAAGATCGGATTCAGAATGCCACGGGTCAATCGAGGAGCAGTATGTGGCCGTCTGGTTCTGATCGGGTGAATGCTGGATCAAGTCAACTAAACCGCCGTCGCCGCCGAGCGTGCCCACGTAAAGCTCTTTGATCGCATACCCCGCGCAGTGGCGCGGGTCACCAGAGCCGTGCGTGCTGCACGTGTTTGAAGACTCGGTCATCAGGATGCGAAGAAACTGGACCAGAATGGGAGACAAACCGAGCTTCAGCGTCACCGTGCCGCCGTGGCTATCACGCGTGATTCCGTTAGGAAATGTATTCCACGCTCCCCCGGTCGGTTTTTCCATCGCGCTGCCGCTGCCGGTCCAATACTCGACCTCATAAACGCGCGCGTAAGGATCGGCCCAGTCAATCCGGATGGCATCCACTTCCTGCAAGCCGTCCAAATCAACCACCACCCACTGCGGGTGGAGAGAGTCCGGCTCACCGGTAAAGCGCTGAGTAAGATATGGATTGCTCTTCCAGTAGGAATCCGGGTTGCCGTCATTCAGGCGCGAATAGCCGCTCGTGCTTCCACCATTCCGGGTGTTGCCCCGGTGAGGCAACGGGTAGCCGTAGGAGTGGCGGAGGAAGTCCGTTGGTTCGGAGCTGCCGGTAAAATAACCGCTTTTCGCGGCGGGATCGCTCCAGGTTCCTTTCGGGTTCCAGTGCCAGGCGGCAATCTGCAACTCCGTATTCTGACGGTACGTCATCGGACCCCATCCCGCCGTTAAACACTCCTTGATGATCGGCGCTTGATAGAGCTTATCGACCGACCCGTACTCCAAAATGTCAATGGATGTCCCCAAGGCGCGATGCGGGCTGAAAGAGTTGGTGGCGTGAGAGCGCGCCGCATCTACGCGAATCGTCATCGGGCGCGCGCCCTGAACCTTGGCCACGCCATTTGCAACATCGGCGGAGGGCATTCCCGGCTTCACAGGCTGGGACATTGCGTCGCCTGGCGCGACGGAAAGCGCCGCGGCAGTGGTCACTCCAGCCAGAAACTCCCGCCGGGTGATTTCATTTGACGCCTTTCCACTTGAATGCGACTCGTTCCCCATGCAGTCTCCTCCGCCGTGACTACCAGCTTGCGAGGTCGAAGCGGCACTTTCCATTTGAATTTGCGATTTCGGGTCCTCGTAGGGGCGCTGCTTGCCGCGCCCGCTGATTTTGGG
>JBOGJX010000479.1:0-4821 GCA_050745285.1 Terriglobia bacterium | reverse complement strand
GTCTTGGGCTCCTCGAAGCACACTTGTTGCCGGGCCAGCAGCCAATACTGAGGCCGCCAGTGTGGAAGTCAAAAACCTTCTTCTTTCCATCGAATTATCTCCTGAGATTGGATTGGATCATGCGCGTCTAAATTAGCTTGCTGAGAGACTGCCTTCAGTTGTCATTCTTGGAAGGCAACTCCCGAATGAGCGTTTTGAGCGTGGGGAAGAAGGTTCCGAGACGCCCGGACCGGAATTCCAGGATTGTGGTAACTTCCATTTCTACCACTCCCGTTACATCGGCGCAACAAAATGGGGCTGGAGTGTTATATAATCCCGGTCCGGAATCAATGGCAAAGGATGAAGATCCCAGATCCTGAAAGGACGGAGCCATGAGCTATGCGCGGCTATTCTTCGGAGTTCTTCTCATCGCGGCAGCGGTTGGGTCCGGTTGGGGCCAGACGCCGAGCTCGACGAGCACGGCGCGCCCCCAACGACGCCGCCAGCCTCTTATCTCACCAGAAGTGAACGCCGGTCACACGGTAACGTTCCGGTTCCGCGATCCGAACGCGCAGGAGGTTGTGCTTGCGCTCGAGGGGGCGAAGCCAGTGCCCATGCAGAAGAACGAGCGTGGCGTTTGGAGCGCCACCACGGGTCCGCTCGCGCCGAATATATACGGTTACTCCTTTATCGCCGACCACGTTGGGCTGATCGACCCTTCCAATTCGATGATAAAGCCCAATCTTCTGGGCCCGCAAAGCATGGTGGCCGTGCCGGGGCCCACTCCCATGCCGTGGGAAATCACCGATGTGCCGCACGGCGTGGTCCACCATAGGTTTTATCACTCCGGAGTGGTGGGTGATAACCGGGATTTTTACGTCTACACGCCACCGGGCTACAATCCACGAGGCAAGAAAAAGTACCCGGTCCTTTACCTGCTGCACGGATTCAGCGACGACGCGAGCGCCTGGACGGCGGTTGGCCGCGCCAACATCATCCTTGACAATCTGATCGCCCAGATGAAGGTGAAGCCGATGGTCGTCGTCATGCCCCTGGGCTACGGCGCTCCCGAGATCGTCTCCCGCACTGGCCCAGGCTTTAGCAGCGTGAATCTGCGCGAAGAGAACATGACGAAGTTCCGGGATTCGTTGCTCAATGAAGTTATCCCGCAGGTAGAAGCTGACTTCCGGGTCAAGACGGACCGCAAGGATCGGGCCATCACGGGGCTCTCGATGGGTGGCGCTGAATCCCTCTTCGTGGGGCTGAACAATCTGAACCGTTTCGCCTGGGTTGGTTCTTTCAGCGCGGGCGGACTCGGCGCGGACTATGACCAGGAATTTCCATCGCTCAGCTCGAAAGCCAACGGACAATTGCGCCTCCTCTGGATTGCCTGTGGGACGGAGGATCGTCTCATCGGTCCAAACCGCAAGTTTCGCGCATGGCTGACGTCGAAAGGCATCCGGCACACCGATATCGAAACGCCTGGAATGCATACGTGGATGGTGTGGCGCCGAAACCTGGTTCATTTTGCCCCGCTCTTGTTCCAGTAGAAGCGAGCACATTAAACATGAAAGCGGAGAGGTGAGGAATGGCTAATTCGAGCATCATTTATGACGCGATCGTGGTGGGTTCCGGCGCCTCGGGCGGCTGGGCGGCCAAGAGGCTTTCGGAAGCTGGGCTGAAAGTTGCGCTGGTGGACGCCGGGCGCAAGCAGTCGGACGCGAATTTCACGGAGCACAAACCGGCTTTCGAGCTGAAGTACCGGGACATGGCGCCCGAGATCGTCAGAAAGACACGACCCATACAATCCCAGGTCGGCGCCTGCAATGAATACAGCTACTCATGGTTTTGCAACGACCTCGATGAGCCTTATACCACTGCAAAGGACATGCCGTTCAGTTGGCAGGGCCGGCTGCGCATCACGGGCGGCCGCACAAATGTGTGGGGGCGCGTGGCCCTGCGCCTGAGCGACCTTGATTTCAAGGCGGCGTCGCTCGATGGTTACGGCGAAGACTGGCCCATCAGCTACAAAGACGTGGCCCCATATTACGACCTTGTGGAAAGGTACGTTGGCATCGCAGGGCGCGCTGAGGGCATCCCCCAACTTCCGGACGGGAAATACCAGCCGGATATGGGGCTGACTTGTGGCGAGGCTACCTTCCGCAGGGGCGTGAAGGCGAAACTGGGTTGGACGGTGACGCCAACGCGCACCGCGAACCTCACTCGCGCGCTCAACGGCCGCGCTCCTTGCCACTACTGCGGACCCTGCGAACGCGGCTGCGTGACCCATTCCTACTTTAATTCTTATTTCACTACCGTCGCGGATGCCCTGAGGTCCGGCAACTGCACCCTCATTCCAGACGCCATGGCTTACAAGGTTTTGATGGATGCAGGCCGCAACCGCGCCCGCGGCGTGCTCTATATTGACCGCATCACCCGCGAGCCAAAGGAAGTCCACGGGCGTACCGTGGTGCTCTGCGCGCAGTCGCTCGAATCCGTGCGAATCCTATTGAACTCATCGAACGATCAGTATCCGAACGGCCTCGCCAACTCCAGCGGCGTGCTGGGTCACTATTTGATGGACCATGTCTGGGTGGGTGGCGGCGCAAGCGGGGAGTTTCCGGATCAACCTGGCAATCTGAATATCAACGGTCCCAATCGCCCTTGCGGCATTTACGTGGCGCGCTTCCGCAATCTCGCCACGGGCCCCCGCTCCAAGAAGTTTATTCGCGGATTCGGCTACGAAGGCGGGGGCTCGACCGACTTCAACTGGAAGGCGGCGGGCTTCGGTGAGCAGTATAAGAAGGGTCTCTTTGACCCCATCACCACCGTCGGGATCGGCGGCTTCGGGGAGTGCCTCGCGCGGTGGGAAAATTACGTTGCCATCGATCCAAACGTCACGGACACCTTTGGCATTCCCGTGCTTCACTTCCACATGCGTTATGGCGAGAACGAACGAGCGATGATCCATGACATGATGGTTTCGGGCGCGGAGATGATGGAGGCCGCGGGCGCAAAAAACATCAGCACGTTTGAAGTGCCGGACCGCGTGCCGGGTTACGCCATCCATGAGGTTGGGGTCGCACGCATGGGGAATAGCCCAAAAAAGTCCGTTCTCAACCAGTTTCAGCAAACGCATGACATAAGGAATCTGTTCGTGACGGATGCGGCCGGGTTCGTCTCGAGCGCCTGCCAGAATCCGACGCTGACGATCATGACGCTCTGCGTGCGCTCCTGTGACTATCTTATGGACGAACTGAAGAAAGGCAATATTTGATTTGAGACGCCGCCGCGGCGGTCAATGACCGCCGGTCTTTACACGGACTGCGGAGAAGACGAGGGGGAGCATCATTCCAGCAAATAAAACCAGACGAACTGACCGCCTATGAAAAACCAAATCACAGTTTCGCTCGACAGCCGGCGTGATTTTCTGAAAAAAACCTCCGGAAAGCTCGCCGCAGCGATGGTAGCGGCCGGGGGCTTGGGAAGCGGCACGGCCCGAGCCGGGCAAAGCGGCCAGGCGCAGGAAATCCGGGAAATTAAAGCCAGCACGCCGGGGCTAAAGATCGGCGTGTTCGATGCTGCCTTTCACGATCTCTCGATCGATCAGCTTATCGAAATGATCAAGGAGTTTAAGCTGCAGGCGGTTGAGATCGGCTCGGGCAACGACCCAGGCAACGCGCACTGCGATCTTGACGGATTGCTCGCGGACGACTCGAAGCGGCGCGCCTACATGGAGCAGTTCGAAAAGAGCGGCATTATGGTGAGCGCGTTCAGTTGCCACGGCAATCCCGTGCATCCTGACGCGGATAAGGCAAAGCGTGAAGGTGCGGTTTATCGCAAGAGCATCGATCTGGCGGCGAAGACCGGCGTGGGCCGCGTGGTGTGCTTTTCCGGCTGCCCCGGCGACGGCACGGGCAAACACCCAAACTGGGTGACGACGCTTGAGACCGGCGAGTTCGTGAACATCCTGAAGTGGCAGTGGAACGAGGTTTTGATTCCCTACTGGAAGGATCTTAATGAATACGCCAGACAGCGGAGCGTGAAGGTCGCGCTCGAAATGGATGGCGGCTATTCGGTATTCAACGTCGCCACGCTGCTCAAGTTGCGGCAAGCAGCGGGTGAGAACATCGGCGCCAATCTGGACTTAAGCGGATTGTTCCAGTTGGGCGTGGACCCGGTGGCCGTGGTGAAAAAACTGGGCGAGGAAGGTTGCCTTTACCATATGCACGGCAAAGATATATTGCTGGATGCCCAAAACGTGGCCGTGAATGGCTTGGTGGACCTTACTCCTTATGCCGACATCGAGCATCGGTCATGGTCCTATGCTGACATCGGTTACGGCCACGACCTTGTCGTCTGGAAGGCAATCGTTGAGCAACTCAAAGCCGTCGGCTACGAGCACGTGATCAGCATCGAGCACGAGTCGCCTTTTACGTCCAGCCGCGTGGGCGTGGCAAAGAGCGCGGAAGCGTTGGACCAGATTCTGCTGAACAGAGCGCAAATCTTATAATTCGCGCAGCAATACTTATGTTAAGTCTGTTAAGCGGTCGGCAAGGCATGGCTTTAGCCGTGCCGTCGGACCATGCGTTTGACCTTCTTCCGCTGCGGCGATGGGCGAGCCGCCCATCGCCGCAGCGGAAGATAACGAAAATGGGAAGCGCTTTGCGGCACGGTTGAAACCGTGCCCTTCCACTCTCCTGACCGAACTTTTCAGGGCAAACCCCATGCGCCTGCGGCGCACCACGTGGCATGAAAATGACGTAGGGGCGCTGCTTGCTGCGCCCGAGGGCACGCCCATGGCGTGCCCCTACATAACCAGATGGCCATGCCTTGTAGGGA
>JBOGJX010000478.1:0-5068 GCA_050745285.1 Terriglobia bacterium | reverse complement strand
GGATGAAATACTCACCTACGTTTGATTCCAGCCCTCTCCTTGGGGAGAGGGGGGCGCGGGGAAGCAGTGCTTCCCGTCGCGCCGGGTGAGGGAGACAACGAAAACTTGACCCATTCGCATCAAGTTTTGCAACTCTAGGACACTAGGAATTCCCCCAGATTGAGTGCCGATCAAAGGGAAATTCAGATAGGTGAGGTGATAGGAGTTGTTGGCGGTGATAGAATTCCATGGTTCAACTCATAGCAATGGATCCCGGCGTGGAGTGGGCGTAAAGCGGCGCCTCCGGGCGGCATGGCTGAAGCCATGCCCTTCCGTCCGTATTATCGTGCTTTGCGGGTGTCGCAAAGTGACACGAGCACTCAATATGCATGCGAAAGATCGATCACACACTGAAAGAAGGGAATCACTATGAGACATCGCCTTCTACCGTCTTTTCTTTTTGCAAACCTGCTTGCAGTGGTCGTGTTCTGCCCAACTTTGCGAGCCGCCATAACATGCAATAGCCTCCTGGGGCTCAAGCTGCAAAGCACGACAATTACGTTAACGCAGCAGGTTGCTGCGGGCACGTTCAGGGCGCGAGAGCCGCAGTTCAAAAATCTTCCCGCTTTTTGCCGGGTGGCAGGCGTCATTAAGCCCACGGCCGACTCGGACATCAAGTTCGAAGTATGGATGCCAGTTTCAGGCTGGAACAAAAGGTTCCAAGGCGTAGGCAACGGCGGCTTCGCAGGGTCGATCCAGCACGGAGGATTGGCGGACGCATTACGCCGCGGCTTTGCCGTTGCTTCCACCGACACCGGACACACGGGGAGCTCCGTGGACGCGCGCTGGGCGCTGGGACACCCCGAGAAAGTGATCGACTTCGGGTATCGCGGGATCCACCAGATGACCGTCCAGGCGAAGGCCATTATCCAAGCCTTCTATGGCGTCCCTCCCCGTCGCTCCTATTTCGCCAGTTGTTCGAACGGCGGCCGCCAAGCGTTGATGGAAGCGCAGCGTTTCCCGGCGGACTATGACGGCATCATTGCGGGCGCCCCGGCCAACTTCTGGACGCAGCTCCAAGCGGTGGCCATCTGGGACGCGCAAGCGACCCTGGAAAATGCGGCCAGCTATATTCCCGCCGGCAAGCTGCCGGCGATCAGCTCCGCCGTGCTCGCCGCGTGCGACGCCAAAGACGGCGTGGCCGACGGAATCCTTAATGATCCGAGGCAATGCCACTTTAATCCGGCGAAGCTGCTGTGCCGGGGAGCCGATTCCAACGGTTGCCTCACCGCACCCCAGGTGATCGCGCTCAAGAAGATCTATTCCGGTCCTCGAACCTCCAAGGGTAAGCAAATCTTCCCTGGCTTCTCGCCGGGTGGCGAGCTTGGGCCTAATGGCTGGGCGGGTTGGGTCACAGGTTCGGCTCCGCAGGCGAGCCTGCAGTTTAAATTTGGGACACATTTTTTCGCTTACATGGTATTCAACAACCCTGCATGGGATTACCGGACCTCGAATATTGACACGGACTTTAAGATCGCGGACCAGAAGCTGGCTCACATCCTCAATGCGACAGACCCCAACCCGAGGCCCTTCAAGGCTCGCGGGGGAAAGTTGATTATGTATCATGGCTGGAGCGATGCGGCGATTCCGCCGCTCAGCTCGATCAAGTATTACAAAAGCGTGGTTGCCGCAATGGGTCTGCGCGAGACTGAGGACTTTCTTCGTCTCTTCATGGCGCCAGGAATGCAGCACTGCGGCCTTGGCCCCGGGCCAGGATCTTTCGGGGGTTTCGAGGCCGCAGCGCAGTTTGATGCGGAGCGCAACATGTTCGACGCGCTCGAGCGCTGGGTTGAAGACGGCGTTGCGCCGGACAAAATTATCACCACAAAATACATGAAACCCTCCGATCCGGCGAGCGGCATTGCCATGACACGCCCCTTGTGCGCTTACCCCGAAGTCGCTAAGTATAAAGGAAGCGGCGATACGAAGGATGCCGCAAACTTCGCCTGCGTGAAGGAGGCAAGGCGATAAAGAGGCCGCGTGGCAACCCCGGTTAAGGCGCTCTAGCGGCGAAGCCGCAGGTCGCGCCCAAAGATCCGGAACGTAACATGGCTTGTCAATTCATTTGTGAGGAGATTTGCGGTGATCAACAGGCGTAGTTTTGTGACGTCTCTAATCGGCGCCATGGCATGCATCCCGGTCTTCGGGAAGGCTGAATGGGTGGAAGCGGGGCAAACCTCAGCGGTGCGGGGGAAACTTGCGTTGCCCACACCGGCCCAGACCGCGTGGCAAAACATGGAAATTGGGATGTTCGTGCATTTTGCTCCCAACACTTGGCAGAACAGCGAATACGATAACCTCTCAACACCCCTTTCCGCCATCAATCCTGAGATCAACACGAATCAATGGGCAGAATGCGCCGTAAATTTTGGCGCAAAATACGTGCTTTTCGTGGCAAAGCATGTGGGAGGCTTCTGCATGTGGCAGACCCACACCACAAACTACGGCATCCGGAATACCCCATGGCAAGGGGGACATGGTGACGTTATGGCGGATGTTGCTGCGTCCTGCCGGCGGTATCATCTCAAGCTGGGCGTGTATCTCTCCCCGCGCGATGAAAAGTTCGGCGCAGGGCTAGGCGGGCGTTGCAAGACTCCTGAGAAACAAACGGAATACAACGCCCTCTACCGCCGCCAACTCACCGAGGTGTTATCCAGGTATGGCGAGATTGTTGAAGTGTGGTTTGACGGTTCTATCGTGGTTCCGGTCGGCGATATCCTCAAACGCTATGCGCCCCATGCCATGGTTTTTCAGGGTCCCGAGGCCACCATCCGATGGGTGGGTAATGAGGAAGGGTTCGCGCCGTATCCTGCCTGGAATCCAGTCTCAGAAGGCGATGCGGAAACCGGCGTTGCCACCTCGATCCAGGGAGATCCCAATGGATCCGTGTGGCTCCCCATAGAGGCCGATGTTTCCATTCTGAGACCGAGCTGGTTTTGGAGCCCGGCCAAAGAGCGGAACCTGCTTTCGCTAGACCAACTGCTGGAAATCTATTACCGTTCGTTGGGTCACGGCGTGCAATTGGTTCTCAACCTCCCGCCCGATTCCAACGGACGGATGCCTGAAGCCACCTGCGCGCGCGTAAAGGAGTTTGGTGATGAAATCCGGCGCCGTTTTGCGCATAGCATTGCCGAAACCTCTGGGTCAGGCAATTCTTTGGTATTGCCGCTGACCTCGCCGTCCCGGATTGATCATGTAATTCTGCAAGAGGACTGCAAGTTCGGCCAGCGAATTCGCGCCTATCGCCTTGATGGGAAGACCAACGCAGAGTGGGTTGCCTTGGGCACAGGAACCGCCATTGGGCACAAGCGCATCCAGCCCATTCCACCCACGACGGTGCGCGCGGTACGCCTGCTTGTCACCGAAAGCGCCGCGCGGCCGGAAATCCGGAGCATGGCTTTATTTAATACGGGCGTGCAGCCATCCTCCGCTTGGAATGTTCCCACGCACGTTTGGGCTGACGACGAGGTTGGATCATGGAAGAACCACAAGTTCGTGGCCGATCTTTCCAGCAAGATTGATGTGGCTGCGCAATACAGATTAAGATTTGTCCCGCAGGGCGGAGGGAAACTGACCATCGAAAAAGCCGTGCTGCTGATCGGCGGTATGCCACAGCCCGATTTGCTGCGTCGCGTGAAGGGATCTCCCGGGGTCCTGATCCTTACCATCACCGGGGTTGGTCAAAAGATCGTGATTCAAGGCCGGGTGCGGGGCTCACAACAGGGCACACTGCTATTGCGCCGATTCTGAACGCGCGCCGCAGTGGCCTTCTCCGTCTTGTCAACAGAGATTGGGAAATGTATAGTTTTACCTACGATCACCAAGCGGAACGAGCGTGCCAACAATCGCTACTCCAAGGATGCCTATTCGTCTCGAACGCGCTGAAGAGACCCGAGCGCACGCGGGAAACAACCTTCCGCCCTATCTCAAGATCGCTCAATCCATCCGCCGCGAAGTCGCGCGGAAAGGGCTCGCACCCCATACTCGTCTGCCCTCCGAACCCGAACTGGTAAAGCGCTTTGGCGCGGCCCGCGCTACAGTCCGCCGGGCCCTCGCCAACCTCCAGCAGGAAGGCCTCATTTATTCTCGCCAGGCCGTCGGCACATTCGTCGCTGAACCGCGTGTCGAGCAGGATCTTAATGAGCTCTTCAGCTTCACCGAGTTCCTGGTTTACCGCGGCCTCAAACCCGGGACCAGACTGCTGGAAGCTGAGGTGCGCCGCATCGTTCAGCCGGGATCTCCGGTGTTGCATCATCTGCGTCTGAGGCCTGGCGCGCGCGTGATCTTCCTCCGCCGTCTCCGGCTTGCCAATGGGCAGCCGCTGGTCATCGCCAACACATGGCTCCCGGCAGCCCGGTTTCGCGGTTTCCTCAGCCGGGATCTCAAACACCATTCAGTCTACGAGACCATGGAAGCGATGGGGCTGAAACCCACCGACGCCGTCCAAAGCATCGAGGCTATCACGCTCGGCTCTGCCGAGGCCAGTCTCCTCATGGCTCCGCCCGGCTCGCCTGCGCTGCTCATCCGGCGGGTGGGGTACGCGCGAGACATCCCCGTGGAGTATGCGGTGGACTATTATCGAGGCGAGCGCACCAGGTTTCACGTTCGCCTTGGCGTGCTCGAAAGGCATCTTAGCGAGCACGATGGATTTCCGCACATCGTGCCTTGACCAATCTCACACGTTATAGGCAAAGCTTCTTCGGTTGGTTGCCGAAAAAGTCTTTTGGGCCGGCAGTCTGAGCGAAGATTCGATGGGCTTGCGGCCCGCCACTTTGCATGGCAGACCTCATGCGCATGTGGCGCACCACCCGGGATGAAAATGGCGATCATCCAAACGCGAGGCAGGGGCGCACGCCGTGCGCCGCTCGCCCCTACAAAGAACGCCGCGCAACCCGCGCATTTTCCACAATACGCCGGGCTATTTTCATAGCGGCGAAGACTCTGTTTTTGTGTTTAATCGGCAACTTGCGAGATTCTTCACCGGCCGCTGCGAAAGCCCTCACCCACCGCTTCGCGGTCCCCCCTCTCC
>JBOGJX010000477.1:0-3272 GCA_050745285.1 Terriglobia bacterium | reverse complement strand
ACCCACCGCTTCGCGGTTCCCCCTCTTCCTAAGGGAGAGGGGATAGGGGTGAGGGGGAGGCAACACTTACGGCATGGCTAAAGCCATGCCCTGACAGAGGCGTCCCCGCCGCCGCTACAAATGAATCGAATTCCTTAACAGCAGCGCCAGCCACAGAACCGGCGCGCCTAGAAGCAAACTATCCACGCGGTCGAGAAGCCCGCCATGACCCGGCAGCAGATCCCCGGAGTCCTTCAAGTCCGCTCCCCTCTTTAAAGCGGATTCGACCAGATCTCCGACTTGCCCGGCAATCGCCACGCACAAGGCGAGCAGAAGAACCAGCCTGGTATCGGTTGTGTGCCAGAACCATCGCGTGTAAGCCCATCCGAGGATCAAGCTGGCAGCCAGGCCTCCCAATGCCCCTTCGATAGTCTTTTTCGGCGACACACGCGGAAACATGAGCCTCCGCCCCAGAAACCGGCCCGTGAAGTAGGCGAAGATGTCTCCGGCGCAGATCACCACAAAGAGAAAGAAGACGATCTGCCGGCCATTCGCCAGCCCAAAGCCCAAGTTCGCAAATCGCAACGGGAACAGGCAGGAAAAACTGAATGCGACGTAGAAAACCCCGAACAGCGTGGCCGCCGCGCTTCCAAGATAATGTTTCAGGTCCGGCGTCCTCCAGAGGGCCACGCTGGGGATCAGTACCAGAAGAAGAATCAGAGCCGCAAACTCGATACCCTGAGAGTAGCGCAAGGCAGCCCACTGCAAAATGCAGACCGCACCGCATCCGGCGTAGCCCACAACGGGAAGAATCTTCACCCCTGACTTGCGGCTGATAAAAAAATATTCGTAGAGACTGCGCTCCGCCAGGACGATCATAACCCCCATGAAAAGCCACTTGGGGGACCAGCCAAGCAAATAAATCGCCGGAGCGAGGATCGCAACACCGGTCAGAACGCGTATCTTCATAGTTGGCTGTTCATGTGGGTGAGGACCCCGACAAGGGCCGCCTCTGCGGTGATCCCTCTATCCTATTCCAAGTCCCCCGTACCGCCGCTCGCGTTTCTGATAATCGAACACCGCCTGGTATAGGTCCTTGCGGGCAAAGTCCGGCCATAAGGTTTCCGTAACCCAAATCTCGGCATAGGCCGCCTGCCAGAGTAGGAAGTTGCTGAGCCTCATCTCGCCGCTCGTGCGGATCAACAAGTCCGGGTCCGGCAGACCCTGGGTATAGAGGTGCTCGCTCAGATTCTCTTCACTGATAACCAGGCGTCCATTCTTTTTCCAGCCCCGCGCGAGCGCGCGGAAAGCGTCCACAATCTCCGTGCGCGCGCCGTAATTCAGCGCCAGGGTCAGGCGCAGGCCGGTATTGCGCCGAGTCGATTCCATGGCCGCCCGCAAATCCTGCTGGACGGGTTTGGGAAGCTCGCGCATGCGGCCAATTACATTCAGCCGGATGTTCTGGCTTTTCATTTCCGCCATCTCTTTTTTGAGATATTCGCGGAGGAGGGCCATGAGAAGCTCAACCTCCACTTGGGGGCGCTTCCAATTCTCCACGGAAAACGCGTAGAGGGTGAGGTAAGGAATGTCCAACCGGCGGCATGCTTCGACGCCTTGCCGCACGGCGCGCATGCCCGCGCGGTGGCCCGCGATGCGCGGCAACTTCCGCGCCTGCGCCCAGCGTCCGTTGCCATCCATAATCACGGCAATATGCCGCGGGAGGCGCTTCCGGTCAATTTGGTCTAAAAGTTCTATTTCCGTCGATTTTCGGTTCACTTTGTTTCGAAAACGCTGGCGCGGACTACGCGGGTTGCCGCTGTTTTTAAGAAGTGTAGCGCAGAGTTTTGCTCTTGAAACTCTGCGGCTTTTCGCTGATCCGGAAAAAATGCCGCAGAGTTTTAAGAGCAAAACTCTGCGCTACAACCTTCGGATCCAAACCAAGAGATACTCCGCTTCATTATCCAACTATTTGTGAGGTGCTAGCCCTTGGGGGCGTAATATCCTTCCCGGAATACCAGGTGGTATTTGACCGCCTTCCCTTTTTGATTAATGATTCGCAGTGGATTTCCCTGGCCGTCAAGCAGGTCAACCTTCAGCTTGTGATACTTTCCGTTCTTCTCCGCGTCCGTGGGTGTATAGCCCAGACTGTACTGCGAGCGCAATTGCTCTTCAATCTGCCGGTAAATGCCCGGCAACTCACCCTCGAAGCGCGGAAAATAGGCTTGGCCACCCGAATATTTGGCGATGTAGTTTAAGCCGTTCCGCGCCTGCCAGTAATTGATGTTATAGCCACCCGGGCTTCGCACGGCGACCCATTCCAGAATACTCACCGGATAGACCGGCGTGCTCGACGACTTCGCAATCTTCAGCATTTGACCGTAAGTCAGTTTGCTGAACGTATCAAAACCGCTCACGATGGCCAGAATTGCCTTCCGGCCCTGTACGTCCTTCATGCGGTCGATGGTAAACGATAAGGCATCATAGAGATCGATTTCTGAAAATCCCGGAAACTGCAGCTCATGCAGCGCCCCTAATACCTGGCCCCGGTCGTGCGTGAAATCGCTCAGAATATGGGGTTTCAGATCAAACGTGATGACCGCAACGTAATCGTTTGGGCGCATAACCTGGACAAAGCCGTAGGCGGATTCCAGCGCCTGATACAGCAAGGGCCACCACTCATTACTGAACTCCACCACCATGCAAACCGTCATCGGCGACTGAACGGCCCCGAAGTTTGTAACCGTCTGCTGGACGCCGTCGTCGTAAACGCGGAAGTTATTCTTCTGCAAATTCTTGATCGGATCCCCGTCGTTATCCTCAACCAGCACATTCAAGTTCACTAGATTTGTGGTGGTCGAAAGCGTATAGACCTGGTTGGGGTTGATCTTCTCCGGCTTGTTCTGCGCGGGCGCCGGCGCGGGCTTGTTCTTTTTGGGCAGCGCCACTTCGCCCGGCTGTTGGACCGGCCCTTGCTGGCTGGAATCTTGATGGGGCTTCGGGACGATCACGGTCTCGCCCGGTTGTTGGACGGGACCCTGCGAAGACTGCGCACGAGCCCATATGTCGCCACCGCCCCATAACACCAACAGCACGAGCAGTCCCACCACAGCAATCCCTATCCAAACATCACGCGATTTTCTAATCATATTTTCTTTTGATTCTCCGCTCGGCTCGAAATCCATGATGCCATTCCCCCCTATGAAGGTCAACCAACAACGATTCGCCACAGAACGCGCCTTGGCAGGTGCGCACATCAGATTAAGATGCACGATTTATGCTGTGTAGCGCAGAGT
>JBOGJX010000476.1:0-4512 GCA_050745285.1 Terriglobia bacterium | reverse complement strand
TTTCGATACCGTGTTTTACCCCGTTTTCGACGAGCATCTGCAAAAGCATTCGTGGTATCGGCACGTTCAGCGTTTCAGGTTGAATATCAATCTCAGCGGAGAGTCTTTCCTCAAACCGGATGCTCTCCAGTCTGAGATAGCTCCGAACGATCTCCATTTCTGCTTCGAGTGGCGCCGTAAGCGATTTGCCCGGCTGCAATGAATAGCGAAGAATGCTGGAAAGTTCAGTAACCATGCTTTGGGCCCGACTGCGGTCCTCAGCGATCAAACCTCGCAGGCTGTTCAAACAGTTGAACATGAAGTGCGGATTGACTTGTGCAACAAGCCCCTGTAATTGCGCCTCCTTCGCGGTCACCTGAAGCCGAAGCGTCTCCAACTCCGCCTCGCGATATCTTTCGAAGTAGTGAAAGCCCAAATAAATCACCGACCACAGAAAGACGTACACAATCCAGTAGATCGTTATGGGAAACGGCCACCACCAGCCCGGACCGCCGGTGTGGTACGGGCCGTGAATCACGAGCATCCAGACTCCGATGGCCAGGTATCCTACGATCACGCCCACCACGAGGCTTCCAAGAGCCGCTCGGGGCAAAGCGCGGAGCGGCGGAAGTTTTACCCAGCCTCGCCGGCGGATAAAGGAGCGATAAGCATGGGTGCAGAGAATCGCGATGACAGATGCACAGCCGTAGACGAACGTCACCCTTCGCAGGATCGCGGGAATGTAGATCGCAATCCACATCGTGTTGAACAGGAAGACTACAGTCCAGCCTGCAATTTGGCAGAGCCAATAAACAACCGCCCTCTCATGGCGAATCATGCGTGTATTTGCCTCTCAATCGAAGTTCAGCGTAACACGAAGGGGTGAGTCGCCTCGCGCTCCAACGTTGAGCGAAGCCGCGAGCGAGGTAACGCATCTCAAAGACAGAGACTCTGCGTTACCCTGCTACCTTGCGACGTGCGCCTGCGGCCCGAATCTGCGTTTCTCGACGGCAGCAGACGGATCGCTTAGAAACGTATCCAGTTGCGAATAAAACCAGTCCGGGTTGTCGAACATGATGAAATGACGCGCGGTATCGCACATGACGAAATGCAGGTGTGGCAAGCGGGCGTATTGTTGTTCAAAAGTGTCTACGAAATCCGCCCGCGTGAGATTCATATGCTCTTGCTGCATTTGGTCGCGCCAGCCCTTCCAGGTTCCCAGCACCAGTGTGGGCGATGTAATGTGCGCGAGCTCGGCCCGCAGGTCTTCACTCACGAGTTCGATCATGGCCGCGTTGACTGCCTTCGGGTCGGAAGCCAGGCTCCACTGAATGATCTCTTGCAATCGTTTCGGACTGGTCACCATATACTTGACTTCGGCACCCGAACGAGCACGTGCCTCATACTGCGCACGCGTCTCAGATTGCATGGATTCACGCATTCGCTCAATGATGGGCTTGGCCTGTTCAAGATTCTTCACTTGGAACCATGCGCCGGGATAGAAGGGAAGCGAGTCTACGATGATCACGGGCCCTGTGAGCTGCGGATAACGCGCCGCCAGGTCTAAGGCGATGTTTCCTCCGAGACTATGTCCCACGATGACAGGTCGCCTGAGATGGCGTTGCCGTATCATTGCCGCCAAGCCGTCTCTTACCTTCGAGAGGAGAGGCGACTGAATGGGTGGCACTCCGGCAAACCCAGCAACCGTCAGAACGTAGCAGGTGTAGCGGTGCTCGAAATGGGCGACCGTGCCAGCCCATGTGTCTCCAGAGGATGCAAGGCCCGGTATCAGGATCATGGGTTTGCCGTGTCCCGTCACCGTAATCCTGAAAGGGGCATTGCTGGCATGCGCGGAAGGCCGGGGCGATTTTCCAGCCCCTAGCGTGGCAGAAGCAAGAATCAACGAGGCACAGATCGCGAGAAGCACATAGGTTCTCAAACTCACGTGAATTGTTTTCATGTTGACCTCCTCTGCCAGACTACGGCCCGGTGGCTGTGCCGGACGGAGCAAAATGATGGGCGAAGGATTAAGGACGACCAGCGGAGTTTAGGGAAGATGGGCGGCATGTCAGAATTGTTCTGTTGTGACGCAGTGCGCAATTGTCTATTCTTCAATTCATCGACTCGTGGATTGTGTGGGCCGGAAGGAGATTAACTGCTGTTGCAGATCATAATGGCGGATGTGGTAGCCTTCGAGAATCCTGCTGACGATATTGTGAGTGGTACGTGGTTCCATCGTTCCCGTAAAGCGGAGAGTGAAAAGTATGTTGGAAAGTTAAATCAAAATTCTCTCAACCTCGTCCAGCGTGATCTCGTCGTTTGTGCGGTCATAGAGCTTCGTGGTGCGCGGTGATTCGTGGGCGGCGATGGCCTGGGCATTCTCGAGTGTCCCGCCATTGGAAAGATACGCGGTGATGCCGGTAGCGCGGAATGTGTGGCAACACGTCGATGGCGGCAGACCTGCGGCGCGGGCCCGCCGCTTGATCATCAGAAACACTTCGACGCGGCTGAGCGGCCGGTCTGTGAGCGCGCGCTTCCGGTTCACGCTCCGAAAGAGTGGTTCTTTGGTCTCTCGCTCGTTCAATTTGGCCGCAGTAACGTAGGCGTCCACGTATGCCTGGGCATTGTGATGGGCAGGGACCTCGTGCCTTTTGCCGCCCTTCTCGTGGAAGCGGAACCAGGATCGGCGCCCGTCATCGTAGTAATCCGCAATCTTCATTTTTGCCACGGCGCTCACTCGCGCAAAGCTATACACCATCACCCCGATGACCGCCCGGTCGCGGAGGCCCACAATATTCTTGGTATTGATCGAATCAAGCAGTTTCCGGGCCTGGTCGGGACTGAGAACCGGCGTTTTGCCGCGCTTAGTAACGTATTTCGGCCCACGGACGGCGGCGGCGGGGTTCATCGGGATCACCTGGCTGACAACGAGCCAGTCGAAGAGCATCCGAATCGCAGCAAGATGCTGCTTCACAGTTGGAGGAGAGAGGGAAAGCTTTTCGATATAAGCGGCGACGTGGACCGGCCGGATCGCCGACAGGGAAAGGCCTCGCTTCTCGCACCAGGCCCTAAATTGTCCCACGGCCCGGGCGTAGGCCTCGCGTGTGTTTCGGTTGCGGATCTGCGCGGTGAAAAACTCGATGAACTTTTCGGCCGCATTGTCGCCGGCATTTACGATGGGCGAGGGTAGGGAACCGGCGCGAGCGAGCAGGGCGGGGAAGTGCCGGCCCGAAATCATTTCTAACGAGTGGCTCTCTTCGGACATTGGGGCCTCCGTCTGGTGAATCGTAAATCTTACCGGCTTAGTTTCATCTGGTTTGATCTCCGGCTCTCCACGGCCCGGCCTGGTGCCAGAATAAATTGAACTTCGTCCCGGCTCGAACCGCGCGGGCTAGCGGCAACAGAAAATCCTGCAGGCCATCCGTCACGCGCTCCAGCGTGGCGCTCTCGGCCTCAAGCCCATTCTTTCTCAGAAACGCCCTCCACTGGCCCGCTTTGTTTTCGGCGAATTCGCTCGTAAGAGGCAAGGGATCTGCTGCCGGCATTTCGGTCTTCTGCCTTCGGAAAGTCGCTTCGAGGGCCTGGGCAAGCAGTCGGCCGTCGAATTGGAACTCGCGAGCCAAAATCCAAAGGTCGTAAAAATCCTTCATGCGGCTATTCGTAAGACCCAATTTGACCGGTGCGTGAAACTTCTCGGCGACCACCGTCTCTCGGGGATAGGCTTGCAGCCGGGGACCGGAAAATCCAGCAGCGTGGGATATTCGAGTTTCACCGGTCCGGGCGTGATCACGTCTCCAAACCCCACATCAACCTGCAACGGGATGCGGGCGTTGCCAAGGCGCGCCAAACATCGCACGCGGACGCCCTGGTACGCTAGCTCCTCACGGATCGTCTCGGCGCGGACCGCCTTTGGATCGAACGCCAAACCGTCACTTTGAACCGGCTGATCGGAGATTTCCGCAAAGACTTTCTTCATGCCGTCGACGGTGGTTTCATGGCGGCCGGCTAAATCGAGATCGCGGGTCGGGCGGTGGGGATGCTTGGACCAGAGCTCAAAGAGCAAGGCACCCTTCAGCACAAACGAGCTGCGGTAGTCGGATTGGCTCAAGCGATAAAGCAGACGCTCGATGCCGTAGCGCGTGAGAATCAGTCCAAACTCCTCGTTCCGGGCGCGTGCGAGGTTCATGAGGCGTTGGCGGACGGACGCCGTAAGGTTTGTCGTCAAGTCAGAGACTCCATGTATGGCCGGATGACGTTGGCGACGCGGCAGACCTTAGCCGCCTCCCAGACTTCATCCAGTGTGGCCTTCCGCTGATGGAAGCTGTCGCGCAGGGCTTCGAGGGCCACGTCCAGGCCGATCTTGTTGCGGTACTTGAAGCAGTCGGCAACGGTCTTCGCCGGGCTGGTGATGCGGACCGTGACGCCTTCAACGGTGTGCGGCGCCACGCCGTAACTGAGTGCCGCGCCGGAAAAGCGCACGATGCGAAGCGGCGGATATTCCAGTTTCGGCAGTCGCGCTTTGGTGTCGATGGC
>JBOGJX010000475.1:0-3890 GCA_050745285.1 Terriglobia bacterium | reverse complement strand
AACATCTACCCGCAGACCAAGAAAGAGAGACTCGAAAAGTAAACTTTATTTTGGCTTAACCCCTAAAGTGATGCCGGATGGCGCGGTCAAATACATGAAGATGACGCCGGCGGCGGCAAGCACTACTTGCGTGGCACAGGAGACGTCAATAGCGAAGGGTTTTGCTTTTGAAACTCTGAGGTTTTTCGTTGGAACCGGCGCAAATTGGCGCGGAGTGTCAGGGTCGCGAGATTCCGCGAGACCTCTGATTTGCCCTCGAATTGAAAGATGAGCAAACACGTTACATCTGTCCTCATCATCATTGAAAACCTCCCCGTGCCCCTTGACCGGCGCGTCTGGCAGGAAGCCTGCGCGCTCAGGGACGCGGGCTATCGTGTTTCGGTGATTTGCCCGAAGCAAGGCGAATTCACCCAGGCGTATCAGCGGCTCGAAGAGATTGAGATCTACCGCCATTCGATCCCCGAAGCCGCAGGGCCGCTGGGATACTTGCTGGAATACTCCTGGGCGTTGGCCGCGGAATTCGCCCTGGCCCTCCGCGTCTACCACCGCACGCGCTTCCGCGTGTTGCACGCGTGCAATCCGCCGGACACGATTTTCCTCATCGCGCTGTTTTTCCGGATTTTTGGCGTCCGCTTTATCTTCGACCATCACGACTTGAACCCCGAACTTTTTGAGGCGAAATTCGGGAAAAAGGGCGGCCTGTTCTACCGCTTGGTCTGCGTGGCCGAGCGCATGACTTATCTCGCGGCGCACGTTTCGATTGCCACGAATGAGTCTTATCGCGAAGTGGCCCTTCTCCGTGGTGGCATGAAGCCCGAGCGGGTGTTTGTGGTGCGCAGCACTCCGGACCTCAGCCGGATGCGCCGCTGCGCTGAGCAGCCGGAGCTCAAGCATGGCCGGCGACGCCTCGTGGCATACCTCGGGGTCATGGGACCGCAAGAAGGAGTGGACCTGTTGCTCAAGGCCGCCGCGCAAATCATCCGGCAGCGGGGAACGGAAGAGGCGGCTTTCGTCCTAATCGGCGGCGGTACGGAGTTGCCCCGGCTCAAAGCCCTCGCCGCGGAAATGGGCCTGGGTTCGGGGGTGCGTTTCACGGGCAGACTCCCCGACGCAGAGCTTGCCACGTACCTTTCAACCGCTGACGTCTGCGTGGCGCCCGACCCCAAGAATCCCATGAATGACAAATCAACGATGAATAAAATTCTGGAGTATATGGCGTTTGCCCGCCCGGTGGTGCTCTTTGACTTGACCGAGGGGCGCCGCTCGGCGGGTGAGGCGGCGCTTTACGCGCGCCCGAACGATCCGGCGGACCTTGCCCGGCAAATTCTGATTTTGCTCGATTCGGAGTCCCTGCGTCAAAAACTGGGCGAGGCGGGCCTCCGAAGAATTGCGGAGCAGTTGAACTGGGAAATACAGAAGAATGAGTTGCTAAAGGCATACGAGATGGTCATGGCAAGCGGTCAATAACGAATCTCTGCCGGTCACGATTTACTTTTCCGTCCATCTCGCGTTTTCCCCTCACCAAGCCCTGGCGGGCTATCCGGGGTAGTAGCCGCGGCACGATTTGCGTGCCCTGGGCTGTTGGATTGCCAAAAGAAGTGCCCACGGCACGCAAATCGTGCCGTGGCTACCTTGCTCCCCCCCTTCCACCGGCCCGAAAATGGGTCTTTCGGGGGAAAATACACGATTTGGTGTAGCTCTTACAAAAAAATCGGCAAAGTCGTCATTTTTCTCTTGACAAATAGATAACTACTGCATTAATACATATATGTTTAATTAAATCGACAGGGAATTGCACAGGCTGTTATATGAAGCTTCCAATCCCTTGCTCTTCACCAGATTAGAAACGGTCCCGTCGCATAAGACGATTGGGATTATTCAGATGAAGCAAAGGTTTCCCGGCAGCATCGACGCATGCCGGCCGGTCAAATTAAGTGGACTCTCGATTGCAAGAGCTCAATGTGACGGGAGGTTTACCATGGATTACGCAATGTCATCTGGCGGTTTGATGGTGCACTCTCGAAAGGACTGGCCTTGCGCCTGCTGTCGTCCCCATGATGTGGCGGATAGCAACGGGTTTTGTCTTTGCCTGAAATGCGCTCGAAGTGTGATTCGGGCGGCAGAGGCCGGGGTAGAAAGCGTCCGAGCCTTGCTGGACGATATCACCGACGCTCTAACCATGCTTCAGTGCGAGGCGGCGATGCCGGCACTGGGCATCAACTAATCTGAGTTCCCCCAAAAAAGCGGGGGAGGCCATGCGGTTCCCTCCTCCTGCCGTGCTTCCCCCGCTTTCCCCCAGTGTTTTGCCCTCGCAGAGTTGCGTGCTATTGCTGGCGTAGACCCAGGATTCCCGCCTTAACATCCTGCAAGATTCGTCCTTTTTCGAGCGAATGTCTCTCAACTTTGGTGGCGTAGCCGATTTTCCTGACTACGATGCGATACTGACGGAATTCGCATTCATCGGGAAGCAGCAGGTCATCGCTGTTGTATATCTCGACGAAATGGATTTCCTTGGTCTCAAGGTTGATCTCTGGGTCAAGCACGCGGGCGACGACCCGATTCCCTTGGTAAATGGCATCTTCCTGCCGCCCGGCAGCCTCGTTGATCGCCATGTGTTCCTCCATAAGGGCTTCATACCCATTTTCTTATGGAACGGGATTCGTGCGCAACACGCGAGGAAGGGCGGGTTTTAACCCCGCCGAATCTGGCGACTCCTTTGGCTTCTTCCTTTCGCGGCGCGAAAGCAGATATCGGGAAGGGCCTTTAACGGCACGGTTGAAACCGTGCCCTTCCGCATTTCCTGGAATGTTCGTGAATCGTGCAGGTTGGCTGCTGGCCGCATTCTGTTTTCCTCAATCCGTAACCTTGAGGACGGCGAGAAAAGCTTCCTGGGGAATCTCGACGCGCCCCACGCGCTTCATGCGCTTTTTCCCCTCCTTCTGTTTCTCGAGGAGTTTCCGCTTGCGCGAGATGTCGCCGCCATAACACTTGGCGAGCACGTTCTTGCGAATGGCCGGGACGGTTTCTCTGGCAATAACCTTCGCGCCGATGCTCGCCTGGATGGCCACTTCAAAGAGCTGCCGGGGAATCAACTTGCGCATTTTCTCGCACAAAACACGCCCGCGCGCAAAGGCGTTTTCGCGGTGGCAGATGAAGGAAAGCGCGTCAACGGGTTCGCCCGCCACGAGCAGATCAACCTTGATCAGGTCGGATTCCCAGAAGCCGGAAAGGTGATAATCGAGCGAAGCGTAGCCGCGGGAGACGGTCTTCAGCCGGTCGTAAAAATCCAGCACGATTTCGTTGAGCGGCAGCTCATACGTCAGCATCACGCGTTTGTCGGAGACGTACTCAAAGGCCTTTTGCACGCCGCGCTTCTCCTCGAGCAGGGGAAGGATGCCGCCCAGGAATTCATCTTGTGTAAGGATCATGGCGGTCATCACCGGTTCTTCAATTTTAGCAAGGTCGCCGGCTGCGGGAAATTTGGCCGGAGTATCCACCTCGAGTAATTGTCCCGCCTTGGTCGTGATGCGATAGCGGACGCTCGGGGCAGTGGTAATGAGGTTGATGTAAAATTCGCGCTCGAGGCGCTCCTGGACGATCTCCATGTGGAGCAAGCCGAGGAAGCCGCAGCGGAACCCGAAACCCAGAGCCACGGAATTCTCTGGCTCATAAAGGAAAGACGAATCGTTCAACCGCAACTTTTCAAGGGCATCGCGCAGCAGCTCATATTCGGTCGCCTCCACGGGATACAGGCCCGCAAAGACCATGGGTTTGATTTCTTCAAAGCCAGGCAGAGGGGCGGCGGCGGGGCGGGCTTGTTCGGTGATGGTGTCGCCGATGCGCGTGTCCGAAATACGCTTGATGTTGGCGGCGAGGTAGCCGGCTTCGCC
>JBOGJX010000474.1:0-3450 GCA_050745285.1 Terriglobia bacterium | reverse complement strand
CTTCTTGTGTAAATCGACTCCAAGGTATAACTTCATCGGGGGCTGCTCCTTTCGACTTACATTGAGTCGGCAAAACAACCCAATCCTACTCGAATTCAGCCGCCCCTTTCATGGCATCATACATGGCTGCTGTTGCGATGTGTGCGATCAAGCGGAATCAAAGAGCCGTGCCCGGCGGTAAGCACTGGCTGTGATAAAGTACAGGAGGTTGAGTCCGTAGTAATGCCGCTGGCGAGGCATCTTTAGATTGTAGCCCAACTAAGCCTATGCCCGCATACATCGCAAAATGCGCGATGTATGCGCCACCCACGGCGCCCCATTTGCAAGGAGCAAAATGAAGAAATCAGCCGGCTTTCTTGTATTACTCCTGCTCGGCGCGGGCGCGTGTTCTGCCCAGTCACAGCAAAGCAGCGGGCAGGCGCCTGAGTCCGTAAACGTGAAATTAAACTGGGACAAGGTGGATAGCGTCTCCAACGCGCTGCCTACGCTTCAGGTGGTCGTGAACCCTCCTCTCGAGAGAGGTTCCGCCATTCACAACCGCGTTTTCGAGGCGCTTCATAATTTAGGGGCTGACGATGTGCGCTACGTGCCCTGGCTTCCCTATCCTAAGCTGGGCGTGGCGGAACTTGAGCCCCCGGCAAACGGCAAGACCTCCTGGGATTTCTCGCTGATTGACCCCATGATGGAGGACTTCATGAACGCGACGGCGGGCCATTCCGTCATCATCAACTTCAGCACGATTCCGCAGTGGATGTTCAAGACGCCTACGCCGGTCACGTATCCTGCCGACCCGAATCAGGTAGACTGGCACTATGAACAGGGCGCCGAGATCCGCGACCCCAGCATGAAGGAAGTGGCGGATTATTACGCGCGGCTGGTGAGTTGGTACACGAAAGGCGGCTTCAAGGATGAATATGGGCAGGAACACAAGTCGGGCCACCACTACAAAATTGATTACTGGGAAGTGCTCAACGAAGTTGAGTTTGAGCACAGCATGACGCCGCAGTTTTACACCTCGCTTTACGACGAGATCGTAGGCGCCATTCGAAACGTTGATCCTCAGATGAAGTTTGTGGGCATGGCTCTCGCCTTTCCTTCCGCCGCGCCCGATTTCTTCGAGTATTTCCTGAATCACAAGAACCACAAGCCGGGCATTCCGCTCGACTACATCTCTTATCACTTCTACGCGTCGCCTGCGGCGGATGAAGACCCGAGCGCGTGGCAATACACCTTTTTCGATCAGGCGAATGGCTTTCTGAATACGGTTCGTTATATCCAGGCCATTCGCCAGCGGCTTTCACCCGAAACCAAAACAGACGCCGATGAGATCGGCGCTATTCTGCCGAAAGACAATGAGACCCCGCACCCGCCCATTCCTAATTTCTATTGGAACCTCTGCTCGTCGATGTACGCCTATCTTTACGGGAACATGGCCGCGCTCGGCGTTGACGTGGTGGGGGAATCTCAACTGGTGGGATACCCCACTCAATTCCCCAGCGTTTCGATGGTGAATTGGACAACCGGCCAGCCGAATGCCAGGTTCTGGACGCTGAAACTGCTTCACGACCATTTCGGCGCGGGAGACAAGCTAGTGAAGGCGCGACCCAGCCTTCCCTACGTCTACGCGCAGGGCTTTATCACGCGCGACGGGAAGCGGGAAGTTTTGCTGGCCAACGAGAGGAATGTTTCTTTCTCCGTCACCATTCCTGGCGCCGCCGGTGGCGCGGAAGAGTTTGTGGATCAGACCACGGGCGAGCAGCCGCCAGCCTCGGCGAATCTTTCGAGTGACACGCTGACGCTAGGCGGATTCGGCGTCGCCGTTGCGACACTAAAATAGTAAAACCGACTTTGTTTTCAGCCAGGGGCATTCCTGTAGCGGAGAAGAGAGGAGAACAATCCTGCGCATTACCGAGATCAAAGTTCACATCATCCCGATGAACGGGTCATGGCTGAGCGAAGGGCTGGTGGCCAACCCGATGTCTATCTACCCGGACTACCGTGAGAAGCGGTCGAGTTGGTTCGGCCCGATGACCTCTGCCATTGTCGAGATCGAGGCAGATTCCGGGCATCGGGGTCTGGGCACGATGGGCGGGGCCAAGGGGAACCTGGCCGCTCCGATTATTCAGGAGCAATTCAAAAACCTGCTGATCGGACAAAATCCTTTTAACATTGAACTGCTGTGGGAGCAGATGTTCCGCGCCTCGCAGTTTTACGGGCGCAGAGGAGTGGTGATTGAAGTCATCAGCGCGATTGACCTCGCGCTGTGGGACCTAGCTGGCAAGGCTCTCGGCCAGCCGGTTTACAATCTGGCGGGCGGAAAAACTAAAGAGAAGATTCCCGTTTATGTCACCGGAAACCTTACCGAACGGCATCTGCGCGAAGGCTTCCGGCACGTCAAGCTGGCCGTCCCACATGGTCCCGCCGATGGAATGAAAGGCTTGCGGGAGAACGTGGCCCTGGTCGAGAAGACGCGCAATTTGATTGGCCCTGACGGGGATATCATGCTCGATTGCTACATGGCGCTGGACGTTCCCTACGCCATCCGGCTGGCGCGCGAAGTCGAGCCTTTCAAGGTGCTTTGGATGGAGGAACCCGTCCCGCCGGACCAGCCCGACGCCTACCGCCGCATTAAGGACGCCGTGCCGGAAATGCTCATCACCGGAGGCGAGCACGAATTCACGCGCTATGGATTCCGCGACCTGATTGAAAAAAGAGCGGTGGATATCCTGCAGCCCGATATTTACCGGGCCGGCGGCCTCTCTGAACTCAAAAAGATTGCGGCCATGGCGAGCGCCTACAACCTTCCGGTGATCCCGCATGGGATAGGCGCGCCCACGTACCACTTCGTCATCTCCACTCCAAACGCTCCGCGCGCGGAGTTTGTGGACATCTTCGCGCAGGGCGGCAAGCCGTTGCTCAAAGGCGAGCCGCAGCCGGCGAACGGCGCGGTGGAACTCAGCGGCGCTCCGGGATTCGGCTATGAGCTTGACCCGGACCTGCTTTCTGGCAAGGCTTCCGCCGCGCTGATCTGGTAACGCGGGTCTTTCAGCCTCACCGGGATTTGCGATATGATGCTGGCTTCGCCGCGGTGAGCCTCTACTGATTGACTCATTGGCTGCTGCATGGCCGGCTGAATGGCACTGCGGATTCCCGGAGGACGTATGCGCAACGCAATCAGGTTCATCGCCGCGGCCGCGGCGTGCTTGGCTATTTTTTGCAGTGCGGCGACGGCAGCAATAGCCGCGCCTGCCCAAAAGCTCACCGTAACTTCGCCCGACGGGAAGCTCCAATTGAGTTTTGCCCTGAAGAGCCTGCCTTATGCTTCGGGTGAGCGAGCGTATTATCGAGTCTCTTATGCTGGTCAGGCTGTCCTAGCCGATTCGCCGCTTGGCATCGAGTTTGAAGACGCTCCCTCGCTCGATCACGGTTTTGTGATCGAGAGCACGAGCA
>JBOGJX010000473.1:0-15393 GCA_050745285.1 Terriglobia bacterium | reverse complement strand
CATCATGTTCGTCGAGCGCTACTCGCACGTGATGCACCTAGTCTCTTCGATCACCGGCACGCTCCGCCCGGACGCCGATAGCTATGCGGCGCTCGCCGCCTGCTTCCCGGCTGGCACGCTGACGGGGGCGCCCAAGGTTCGTGCCATGGAAATTATCGACGAGCTCGAGCCCACGCGTCGCGGCGTCTACGGCGGTTCGGTTCTTTACTCGGATTTTTCCGGCAATCTCAACGCCTGCGTTGCCATCCGCACCGCCGTCGTGAAGGACGGCAAAGCCTACCTTCAGGCCGGCGCCGGAATCGTCGCAGATTCCGTCCCAGCCCTCGAATTTCAGGAGTCCGTCAATAAGGCGCGCGCCGCTTTGAGAGCCGTTGAAATGGCAGAAAAGGGCCTTTGAAGAGAAATTCACCTATGATCAACTCGACCCCTAAAACGGACCTTCTTCTTGCGCCGCGGGGTTCGGGCAAGCGGATTTGGGCTAGCGAGCATGCGGACGACTACGTCCACCGGCTGCGCGAGGATTGGTATGAACCGGGTCTTTTGGGATGCCAATCGCCTGATCGATCGCAAGTTAGATTGAGGCGAGGAGAGCGGCGAGGAGGGCGGCGCGAAAGGGAAGCTCGCGGATGAAGACATGCTCGTGACGCGCGTGAGCGCCATCGCCTACCCCACCTAATCCATCGAGCGTAGGGATCCCGAGCGCGGCGGCAAAGCACCCGTCAGAGCCGCCTCCAGTCGAGGCTTCGCGAAGCTCGAAACCAAGTTGCGCGGCGAGCTTTCGAGCCTGATGAAAGAGGCCCATAGTATGGCGGCGCTCTAAAGGCGGCCGGTTCATGCCGCCGGTGACTTCCAGGCGCGCGCCGCCGTGGATGGGTTTCAGCGCGCTCATCTTGCCTTCTATCCACTCGCCGTCGCGAGGCCGGATAATGCGCACGTCCACGGTGGCGGAGGCTATTTCGGGCACGACGTTAGCTCGGGTGCCACCCTCGATGACACCCACGTTAATCGTGAGGCCGCTTGCCGGTTTGGCGAAGCCCTCGATGCGGGCGATTTGCCCTGCCATCTCGCTGATCGCATTGATGCCCGCGGCGGGATTGATTCCCGCGTGGGCGGAGCGGCCGCGCACGGAAATCTCGAAGATACCCACGCCTTTGCGCGAAGTTTTTACTGCTCCCGCTCCGGCAGCGGGCTCAAGCACGAGACAGGCGCGCGCGCGCCGAGCCTCGGCAAGGAGCCGTGAGCGGAATGCCACAGATCCCGTCTCTTCATCCGGATTAAGGAAGAATTGCACGCGGCTGCGCGGCTGAATTGCAGCGGCTTTGAGGGCGCGAATCGCCCAGACGCCAATGACCAAGCCCGACTTCATGTCCAAAATGCCTGGGCCATAGGCGCGGCCCGCCCTAACGCGAAAGGGCATTCCGGCAAGCGTTCCGATGTCCCAGACGGTATCCGAGTGGCCGAAAAGTAGGATGGGCTTCTGGCTTCGCCGTCCGCCCCAGAACTCCGCCGTGATGGCGCATCCAGCGCGGGCGTGCGTGTGGTTTTGAACCTTCGCGCCGGCGCGGCGGAATTCTCTCGCCCAAAACTCTGCCATCTTCGTAACGGCGGCTTTGGAATTGCTGGGCGACTCAATTTCCACGGCCTCACGCAGCATTTGAAGCATGGCTTCTTTATGCGCTTGGCAATAGGAAAGAAGATCGCGCGGATTCAAATGCCCTCTGATCTTGTCGCGGCGTTCGACGATTCTTCGCTTCGCTCAGGATAACAACTCAAGCCGCTTTTTCAGCACCCTGTTAACATTACAAGGTTAAGTTCGATAGCGGCACGTCAGGGCACGGCTTTAGCCGTGCCAAACCAGGATATAAAAGATCGACGGCTTTAGCCGCTGAAGGCTTCAGTGGCTAAAGCCCCCGAGATCAAGGGAAGCGCACCGCGCGGCATGGCTAAAGCCATGCCCTGACACAGCGGTAACACGACTTAACCCAGTATCGTTAAAGACGCCGCGCGCCTGCCGTCATCGCTTGCGTGATTTGACTGGTTTCTTCTCGTGCGCAGTTATATTTTCCGTGCTCGCTTGAGCCGGTTTTTCTGTTTCTCTTACCCCTGCCAGCTCGCGCAGAATCTTGGTCATCTGCGGTTGCGTTTTAATTTTCCCATCCAGCGTGGCGAAGAAGACCTGATCCATAATTTTCTCGAAGCGGGCGCCGGGCTCAACGCCGAGGGCCTGCAACTCCGCGCGCGGTAGTTTGGCTCGCACCTGCGGGTACTTGGAAAGGTAATTCTTCAGCCGCGTCTGGGCGGTGGCTTGCGGGGCGTGAACAAGCATATAAAGCAGAAGCGCCGGCGGCTGGGCCGCGAGCAACTGGTAAACGAAACTGGGCGTGCCCGCCTTCGCGCTCAGCAAGGTCTTTGCCAGTTTTCTGGCCTCCGCCTCAAGGCCCAGGGCGATTTTGGACGTCTTCGGCTCGGACAAGCAACGGCGTGCCAGGCTGTTTTTGTGCGCGGGGGATAGTTTCGAGATTAGCGCGTCGAAGTACACCACAAATGGATCGGCCCCAGGCAGCAATCGCGCCGTGGAGTGAATTTTTTCCATCTGAGCCCATGGAATCTTAGCAGGCGTGAGGCTCTTATCCAGCCCCCCCAGTACGCCGCGGTCGGCGGCCAGTTTGAGCACGCGCGACGGGTTTTCTTCGTGAAGGACAGCGCGCAATTCCTCGCCTTGTTGCTCCGGACTCATAGATTCCCACGCCTTGGCTTCCAGCGCAGCTTCCAACCAGGTTTGGGTGCGCTCTTCCAGCTTGAACCCAAGCCGCAGGACGAGCCGCAGCGCGCGATAGATGCGCGCCGGATTTTCAAAAAAGCTCCGGCTATAGAGCGCTCGCAATTCCTTCAACTCGATGTCGAGCGCGCCGTTCGTTGGGTCAAGCAGCAGGCCGCGGGAATTCGGGTGCAGTGAGACCGCCATCGCGTTGGCGGAAAAATCACGATGGCGCAGGTCTTCAAAGATCCCCACGGGCGTTGTCTCCGGCGGCCGTCCCGGCTTGGAATATACTTCGCGCGAAGATACCGCGATCCGAGCCTCAACCCCGTTCACAAAGTGTAGTCCGGCCGCCTGGCGCCGCTCGTCAAAATGAAAGTAATCTAACTCCACCGTGGCGGGAGGGCGGGGAGCGCCGGGCAAGACTTTCGCGGGCCTGCGCGTGGCGCCGGATTGCAAGGCGTGGACGACTTTGTGCACGCTTCCCTCCACGGCAAAATCCAGGTTGCGGATGTTGCTCTGGCCGCAGGTCAGGTCGCGAACCGCGCCTCCCACGAGGTAGAGATTCGCGCCCACGCCCGCGGCGACGCGGCTTACATGATTAACCGCCTGAAGTTGGGGCGGGGAAAAGCGGATTTCCATCAGAAAGTTATAGTCGCTCATGAGCTTTGCATTCAGCATTCGGCTGGCGATAGAAAGTAGAGGCAGCCACAGCGCGATTTGTGCGCCGTGGGCCTTGCGCATCCCAGGGCTCTGGCCATTTTTGCATCTTAGATTCTGGATTTTGGAGGAATCGCCGGTAATCCAAAATCCAAAATCGAAAGCGACCACGATATAAACTTCATGCCGCGGCTGCCTACGCGCGTGGATGATGGGTCTGGTAAACCTGCTTTAATCGCTCCTTCATGACGTGTGTATAAATTTGCGTGGTTGAAATATCGCTATGCCCGAGCATGAGCTGGATGGATCGCAGGTCCGCCCCGTGCTCGAGCAAGTGGGTGGCAAACGAATGCCGCACCACGTGCGGACTGATTGGCGAAGAGATTGCAGCCGCGCGCCCATAGTGGGCAAGTATTTTCCAGAAACCCACCCGTGAAAGCCGGCTGCCATGGTGGTTGAGAAAAAGGTAAGGCGTTGCACCGCGTTTGAGAAACTTGCCGCGACCCTCGTGGTTGTAAGCTTCGACCGCGCTTAAGGCCGATTTACCCACCGGGATCAGGCGCTCCTTATTGCCTTTGCCCAGGCAGCGCAGAATGCCCATGTTGGCGTCCAAATCCTCCTGGCGCAGGCTCACCAGCTCCGAGACGCGCATTCCCGTGGCGTAAAGCAGCTCGAGCATGGCTTTGTCCCGCAGTCCCGCCGGTGTCGAAGGATCTGGCTGCGCAAGGAGCGCGTCCACCTCGCTCGCCGCGAGGTACCTCGGCAGGCCGACTCCTATCTCCGGAGAATCAACTTCCCGCGTCACGTCTCGCTGGATAATCCCTTCCCGAAGCAGAAAACGGAAAAAGGTTCGCAGCGAAACCAGGTGTCTCGCTACGGACCGCGCCTGCAACTCTTGTCCGTATAGCGTGCGTAGAAAGAGACGCACGTCCTCGCGGCCGATTTCGCCGGGTGCGCGGTCGCCGGCCAATTCTATATACTTTATCAGGTCGCGCCGGTAACTTACGACCGTGTTTTCCGACAGTCCTTTTTCCACCCGGATGTAATTCAAGAAGCGCGAGAGAAGAAGGAGGGTCTCACACGGCGCGTTCGCCGCTCCGGCGGGTGGGTAAGCAGCGGGAGGGGTATCCATTGGGCGGGCCCGGTTCTCTGGCCCTGACTTCATCTTCGCGCGAGTGAACGGCCTACCGGGCATTCGGCTCCTGGCCAATGAATGTCTGACTTGAGTTACAATCAAAAACTGAATAAGCGGCGGGGTCAGCGACGTTCGCCTAAGCCACCTTTGACGGCTGACTTGCAACCCTGGCGCGGCGGAACGTGCCTGCGCCGCAAGTCGATTTTTAGCTAAGTCAAATTATATCAAGCACTTATATGGAATATTGGCAATGAACCATAGCAAAGCACTCCAATTCGCGTATTTTCAAGTGGATACTAGCACAAGGACGGATTGGTTGCAAAGGTTCCAGAGAGACCATTAGAATATGGAGAGCGCTCCGTTGGGAAAAATCGTCGATCCTTATGTAGGGACAGGGTTTACCCCTACGACAAATTGTAGCGCAGAGTTTTGCTTTTGAAACTCTGCGGCTTTTCCTTTTCCTATGAGAATCCTGACTGCCGTCCAGATGCAGCGTATTGACCGCCTGACGACCGTCCAATATGGCGTTCCGAGCCTTTCTCTCATGGAGAACGCGGGAGCCGGGGTGGTGAAGTTTCTCGCGGAGCGTTACCCCCCGCTCGACCGCCAGAGAATCGCGATTTTCTGCGGGCGAGGCAACAATGGCGGAGATGGTCTGGTTGTCGCCAGGTTATTGAGGGAGAAAGGGCTTAGTCCCCGAGCATTGCTTATGGCTGAGCCTTCCGCGCTGCAGGGCGACGCGGCAGTGAATTACCAGAGGCTCAAAACCCCTGGGTTCCCAGAGGTTGTTCCGAACCTTGCGGCATGGAAGCAAGTCAGGGCTAGCCTCGACGGCACAACCTTGATCGTCGATGCTTTGCTTGGAACCGGCCTCTCGAAGCCCCTGCACGGTTTCCTGCTAGAGGTAGTGCGGGATCTCAATGGCATCGGCGGCGCCGCGCGGGTAGCCGTTGACCTGCCCACCGGCATCCCGGCCGATACAGGCGAGATCATCGGAGAATGCCTCCACGCTGACGCCTCGGTCACATTTACCGCGCCCAAGCACGCGCATGTCTTCCCACCCGCGTGCGAGCAGGTAGGCGAATGGCGGGTGCATCAGATTGGCACGCCGCGCGAGGCTTGGGAAAACGATCCTGAGCTTTTTCTGTCTTTGACGTGCCGCGAGGATCTGGCATGGCTCACCGTTCCCCGGAAGATGGATTCGCACAAGGGAACCTACGGCCATTTATTAATTTTGGCCGGTTCGGTAGGGAAGACCGGGGCCGCAGTCTTGGCGGCGAAGGCGGCTCTACGCTCGGGGGTGGGCCTGGTGACCATCGCCACGCCTGCCAGCGCGCTTCCGATGATTGCTTCGCTGGGCATGGAGTATATGACGGAGCCGCTGGCCGAGACGCCACAGGGCAGTCTTTCCCTTCGAGCCCTCGACGGCGGGATGCTTGACCGGCTGGTGGAAGGCAAATCTGTGCTGGCCGTAGGGCCGGGCATCGGAAGCCATCCGGAAACCGCCGGGTTCGTGCGCCAGGTGATGAATCGCTACGCCATCCCGGTCGTGCTTGACGCGGACGGCCTGAATGCTTTTGCGGGTAAAGTGGGTGAGATGGATGCGGCCGGGCGCGTGCGCGTACTCACGCCGCACCCTGGCGAAATGGCGCGGCTCATGGGTTCCGCCACGGCGGAAATCCAGAAAAACCGCGTGGAGGTGGCGCGCGAATTCGCCACACGCCACAAGGTATCTCTGGTGTTGAAAGGCACGCGGACTCTTGTGGCTTCGCCTGACGGGCGCGTGGCCGTAAACCCCACTGGAAATCCAGGCATGGCGACGGGAGGGACGGGAGACTGTCTTACCGGATTGATCGCGGGGCTTCTTGCCCAACATCCCTCGCGGAGCGTGGCAGAAGTTGTCCGCGGGGCAGTGTACGTCCATGGGTTGGCGGGCGACCTTGCCGCCTGGGTGAAAGGAGAGGCTTCGCTCATTGCGGGAGATCTTGTGGAATCCATCCCGCGAGCCCTGATGTCACTCAAAAAAGGATGAGGGCTAACCATTGTAGCGGCGGCGTCTCGCCGCCGCCTTTTCTAGCAGGTTGCTGAAGCAGTCTTTTTAGCTGTCATTCTGAGCCCTTCGGCTTCGCTCAGGGTAGGCTCCGCGAAGAATCTGTTTTTGTTTTCAATCAACGGCTTGCGAGATTCTTCCTTCGCTTTGCTCAGGACCGTCTTCGGCTCCTCAGAATGACACATTTGCACAGTTTTTCAGCTACTTGCTGGTTTAGCGGCGGCCAGAGTCCGCCGCTTGGGTTATTCTCGCGCGACCGCACCTAGCTTTGGCAATGAAAACTCTCTATGATATCGTGACCCACTCGCCCGAAGAGACATTGGATTTCGGGCGGAAGTTAGCCTCTGAGTTGCGCCCGCCTTGCGTTGCGCTGCTCGAAGGAGACCTGGGAAGCGGCAAGACGACGCTGACCAAGGGCGTTGTGGCTGGCCTTGGCGTGGCGTGCGCGGAGGAAGTCACCAGCCCATCGTTCACCCTGGTGCATGAATACGGCAATCCCGCAAAACCCGCAGCCGGACCGGGCCCCGTAATGGTATATCACGTGGATCTCTACCGCGTTGAAGGCGCCCGCGAGGCTGAGTCACTCGGGTTGGACGATTTGTTCAACGCTTATTCCACGGTGATGATCGAGTGGGGAGATAAGCTTGCAGAACTCCCACCAGGGCCGCTCCTGCGCATCCGGATGGAAGTGGTGGCCGAAGATCAGCGGCGGATCGTGGTGGAAAGGGAAGGATAAGCATTAGCACGTTGCTGAAGAAGCCGCTTTGTCTGTCATTCTGAGCCCTTCGGCTTCGTTCAGGGTAAGCTCCGCGTAGAATCCGCTTTTGTGCCTAATCAACATCGGGCGAGATTCTTCGCGGGCCGCCGTGGCGATCTCCTCAGAATGACATGCTTCCGGACTTTCTTGACTGTTACACTTTGCATGCAGATTTTGCTTTTCGCATCATGAGAGGAACATTTAATGGCAGAAACTAACTTGCAAACGCCCTGGGCGCTGATCGTGGGGTCGTCCAGCGGTTTTGGCGAGGCGGCAAGCCTGCAGCTTGCTCGTGAGGGGTTGAATATTTCCGGCGTGCACTTTGACCGGCGCTCGGCGATGGCGCACGTGAATGAAATAACCCAAAAGATCGCAGGCATGGGCCGCGAAGTGCAGTTCTTCAACGTTAACGCGGCGGACGCGGCGAAACGCGCGGGCGTTCTCGATCAAATGCAGCAGCGCTGGCGTGCGATGGGCGGCGAGCACTTCGTGAAGGTCTTCCTGCATAGCGTGGCCTTCGGATCGCTGCAGCCATACGTAGCCAAGCCGCCGGAACAACCCCTGACGCAGGCGCAAATTGAAATGACCATCGACGTGATGGGGAACAACCTGGTTTACTGGGTGCAGGAAATGATGGCGCGCAAGATGCTGGGCAGCGGGAGCCGCCTTTATGCCTTGACGAGCGCGGGCGGCCATAGCGTGATTCCCCACTATGGCGCTGTTTCGGCCGCGAAGGCCGTCATGGAATCGCACATCCGCCAGTTGGCATACGAATTAATGCCATATGGCATTACCGCGAACGCGATCCAGGCCGGCGTTACCGTCACTCCGGGATCGAGCAAAATACCGGGCAGCGAGAAGCTGTTTGAGCTGGCAAAGCAGCGTAATCCGGGCAGCCGCCTGACGACGCCCGAGGACGTGGCCTCGGCGATTGCCGCCCTGATGAGCGAGAAGACGCACTGGATGACGGGCAACGTCATCCGCGTGGATGGCGGCGAAGACATTGTGGGATAAGGGGTAGCCACGGCACGGATTGTGTGCCGTGGGTTTTTCTAATGCGTTTAGGAGTTCCCCCGGCTCTGCCGGGGTGGCCGTAGAAGTTTGACAGTTCCGGGAGTATGCAGTTCCTTGCATTGGTCGTGCCGGGCAATGCCGGCCAACACCCCTCGCCCGGCTCGCGACGGGAAGCACTGCTTCCCCGCTCACCACTCTCTCCCCTGGGAGTGGGTGTCCGAGGTACGAGGGCGGGTGAGGGGTGGTTTGCATGCTTCGCCCTGCTTTTGAACGATTGCGAACAGGCCCCTTTGAGGGGCCAGCATTGTAAAGCCCCCGGCTCTGCCGGGGGATACTTACTCCCTTAGATTGTTAGTTAGTTAGAAACAATCCACGGAGGAACAAAATGGGGCAAAGAGAAGTTACCGCGCTTTGGAGAAAAAAGAAAGTGATTTTGCGCCAGACCCGTCGTTTCGGAATTCTGATGCGGTGGAGGGTTCAAGATAATTTGCTGCCTCCTCAAAGTATCCCGTTTGAATCAAGTCGATCGCATTGATCGCTGCCGGGGTTACGCACATAGCCTTGTGTGATGGGAGAAAATCTTTGGAACGTGGCCGCCGCTGTCTCCCGGCGCCGGGTCGATGTCTGTCACGAATGCGATCCTCATTATGCCGTTTCATCGCCGGGAGATCCCCTGCGATAGTATGCGACGCCCAAGACGATTAAGCCTGCGCCAACCGCCAAGTCCATTATGCGGGCCGTGGAAGAATGAGAAAGGATTCCGGCGAGCGCGAGCAACGCTCCCACGCCCATCGTCGCCACCCCGATGGCGCGCAGAGGAGAAGCCCCGGTTTTCCCGACCTCTGAAGCTGCGACGGGCCGGTCGAGCGCAACGAAGAACCGCCGAATGCGGGTCTGCTCCTCTTCGTCCGTCGAGAAACAGACCGTTCCCAGCCACATGGCCAGAATGGTGGCCGCGATGTTGATGAGGATCGAAATCCCTTCAAAGGTATAGTTAGCCCATTCCGGCGAAATACCTTTCAAGGTGGGAAGGTACCATGTCTTGACCGCCAATGTGAACCCGCCGGTAAGCAGACCCACCACGAATCCAGCTAGTGCTCCCTTGCGCGTCAGGCTGCGCACGGTCAACCCTGCGAGTAGCGGCAGCAAGGTTGGGGCCATCAGAAGACCGAATACTGTCACCATGAGATGAAAGAGGGATTCCTGATGTCTCACAGCAATCCATAGACCCAGGACCACCGTCAGCGCTCCCAGCGCCAGCGTGATCAGCCGGCCCATTCTAACCAGACTACTTTCCTCAGCGCGAGGATTAATCAACCGATAGTAAACGTCTTGGGTAAGAACGCTGGCCATCGAATTAAAGTCGGCGCTCACGGTCGCCATGGTGGCGGAGAACATGGCGGCGATAATGATGCCGATCATCCCGGCCGGCAGCAGATCGAGCACCATCAGCACGTAGACGTCTGCGGTCCGATGCTGCGCCATCAAGCCTGGCAAGAACTTTCGGGCGAGGAGCGCAGGCACAATCATCACTGGAGCGCCGAGGAAGTTAAGAAAAGCTGCGAAATACGCGGCCCTCGTCGCGCTGTGCTCATCCTTGACCGAGTAGTATTTCTGCGCCAACGCCCAGGAACCGTTATAGCTGATAGCGATCAGCACCGCGAAACCCACAATGTACACCCAGCCGTAAGGACCCCCACTTGGGTGAAGGAAATGGACTGGCAACCCGGTAAAGGCATTTCTTATCCCTCCCACCTTCCACAGTGCCAGCGGTAACAGGAGTAATATTGCCAAGACCTTCATGAGAAACTGGACGAAGTCCGTTACCACAAGCGCCCAAAGACCGCCCAGGAAAGTGTAGGCCACCATCACGAGGCCGCACGCGATGATCGCCCAGTGTAAGTTAAGCCCCACGGCAAGCGAAACGAAAAGGCCCGTGGCGAAGACCTTGAGCGCATCGTCGAAGATCTTCATCGGTATTCCGGCCCAGGCGAAGAGCTGGCGCAAAAGCGCACTGAAGCGGCTTTCCAAAAACTCTACCGGCGTGATGATGCGCGCCCGCCGCCAGCGCCGCGCAAAAACCAAGCCGCCCAAAATGCACGCCGGGACCGTGACCCAGAATAGTGTCACCGCCACCCAGCCATAGGAGTATCCGATCTGTGCATAAGCAATAAACGAAAAGGCGCTGAAGCTCGACATGTAGTGCGAGATTCCCGCCATCCACCACGGAACCTGGTGGCCGCCGGCGAAGTAGTCTTTGGCCGTCGTCAGATAATTACGGAAATAAAAGCCCACCCAAAGAACGATGGCGAAATACCCTGCCACCACCACGTAGTCCGGAAGGGTTAAATGGAAACCGTTCATAAGGCGCGCGAAGTGTCAGACACCGTCACGAAATAGGTTTGGCAGGTGTGGGAAACTATGGAAAAACGCCGCGATGCGCCGGTTTATCCCGGTGCGCTCCACGCTCTCAAAGTTGTCGGTTATTCAGGAAGATCAGCCCTCCAGGGCCTTGCCTCAGTCGAAAATGGAGGATTCTCACGTTAACATCCCGATAACGGAGCGGACAGGGGAACAACAGGTGAACAACGAATGGAAAGAAGTTCACGCCCGCGGAAATGGTCATGATTCTGCGCCCGCACCGACTCGAAAAGGTTTCGGGAGCTATAGCACGATGAATTGGGCTGAATTCTAAATGGATTTTCGGATAAGATGATCCATTCTCCTGGGATCTGTTGCGCTCAAACGGAAAGGAAAGAAGGAAACAAGCATATGTCGAAGGTGATGCGAGTGTTCGTTCTCATAGCGCTGGGTGCATTAACGGCCCGGGCGCAGGCCAAGGCTCTTTTTTATATGACGAGTGCTCCCCAATCCGTACGCTCCTTTATGGAGCATGCGAACAAAATTGATATCCTTGTCCCGGAGTGGTACTCCGTGGATAAAGACGGAATGGTGTGGGGCGGCCCCGACCCTCTTGTTCTCAAAACGGCCAAACAGCACCACGTCACGGTGATGCCGATCGTCTTAGGGTCGCGATTCAACACGGAAATCTTCCACCAATTCCTGAGCGACGACACAGCGCGCCAGGAGTTTGTCGCTGGCTTGCTGCGCGAGTGCAAGCGGAACGGCTATTCCGGGATTCAGTTTGACTTCGAGAATATAAGCTGGAAAGACCGCGATGCGTTTTCCAGCCTCGCCGCAGAAACGGCGACGGCCCTGCATCGAGAGGGATACAAATTGTCGATCGCAACCGTGCCCAATGCTCCCGGCTATCCCGGCCAGACGCCGTTCAGCTACTGGATTTTCCGCGACTGGCGGGCCGCTTACGATCTTCAATCGCTGGCCAAGTCGGCGGACCTGATCTGCTTGATGACCTACGACCAGCACACTAGCTTTACACCTCCAGGACCGGTGGCGGGATATCCCTGGGTGATAGAAAACCTGGATTACGCGCTGAGGTTTGTGCCCAAGAATAAGCTTTCGCTGGGCATTCCCCTGTATGGCTATCACTGGTACGCGGGATTGCCTCAGCACGGGCAACCCAAGCCCAATATTAAGGCTGATTACGTCTCCACCCCGGAGGCAGTGCACTTGGCAGAAGCCTATCAGGGCAAGATCGAGTGGGACCCCGTTGACCGTACCGCGTGGTTTTATTTCTATCGCGATGACACGCGCGAGTGGGTATTCTATACCGACACCCGAACCTTTGAGGAACGGCTCAGCCTGGTGAAGGCGCGTGGCCTCCAAGGTTTTTGCTCATGGGTGCTGGGAGCGGAAGACCCGGGAATCTGGAACCTGCTGCCTTCGCACCGCTGAATTTGCGGCGCTAACCCCGCCGATCGCCGCATGGACGATCTCTGCGCAGCGGCATAAGTCAGCGACACTCATTCGCAGGACCTCATGGACGCCGCATACTGCGCCTTCCGGAAATATGCCCGCGCCCCGCTGCCCGAAGCCTATGGGCAAGAAAAGCCGGCGCCTCTGCAAAGCGGCCAACCTATTTCTCCGCCGCGCCTAAGTATTTCAACGTTTCCGCAATCAGCTTATGAACGCCGGGGTAGGGATTCCCATTTCCCTCCCATTCCATCGAGCAATATCCCCGAAAACCGCTGTTCCGAAGAATACCAAACGTCCTTGGGAGGCTGATGCGATACACTTTTCCGTTGTCGCCAATCTCATATTCCTTCACGTGACAGACGTTGTACGCATACGTGAACATGGCGCTTACTGCCCTGTAATCATAACGGGTATTTCCTGAAAGCATGGAGTTGCAAAAGTCCGGCAAAGCATGAAGCCAGGGATTGTTTACTTTCTCGATCACCTTGATCAGAAAAAACGCTTCCTCGCTCACCAGGTCGTCGTTTTCAAGGTTCACGATGATGTTGCGCTCCGCCGCATAATCCACCACCTGGCGGAGTCCTTCTACGGTCAGACCAACATCCGGCGAGGCGTGCGGCGCGCGGGCAATTCCATTTCGAATACTCGGCGAGCCGACGCTCGCCGCGACATCAACCCACTTCTTCCCAAACTCGATGGCCCTTTTCCGTACCGCGGGATCAGTGTCGTAGATGCTATCCTCGCTATCCACGGGAATGTCCACGACGTGCGAGCCAGCTTTCTCCACAGCCTCATGGAACTCGTGCAGGTATTGCGGGTCGGTTGATCTAAACTGATTAAAGATGGGCTCGATATTCCTGACATTAAATTCCTTCAGCATATGCGCCGCGAAATCCTTCAAATCGATCCCCGGTAATTTTGGATTGCGGTCGGAATTGGTTGGACTCTCGATATAGGCGCGAAAGGGCCAGGATGACACGGCGATCCGGTCTCGCGGGGATGTAGGAAATTGCAGATTCGGGCCGCTCGTCGGGGCATTGAGCCCTTTCGCAAATACTGCCAGATCTGGAACCATCTGAGAGATCGCCATCCCGGCGCCCAAAGCCGCAGACGCCGCTAGAAAAGTTCGTCGCGAAATATCGCTCATCATGTTCTCCCGTTACGTCAATGACTATGGTCCGGAGTTCACCCATCGGGGCAGCCGGGCGAAACGGCGTAAAAGGCGTTGCTCTTATAGTTGAGTTCCTTGAGGCCGGCGCGTGAGGTGTAATAGCCGCGAATCGTTTCGTCCTTGAGGAAATGAAAGAATCGAGTTCCCGCATTTTGGCGGGTGACATCAGGCCCGTCATCGCTTATGCCCTTGATGATGTCGGCCCGCTGTGGCTCGATCAGATCGAGAAAGCTCGCGCCATGCTTTTGTTGCGATGCCTGATCGATCCAGGCAAGGCCCTCGCGGCAGGTCTTCCCAGGTTCTTCCGTTTCAACCCGGCTCACCGCTTCGCGGCTATAGTAATGTACCGCCAGTGTGCGATGTTCCGGGGAGAGAGCGCGCGCTGCCTCGGAGACACCGGTAGCGGAAGCTACTCGCAGGTCAATCCACTGCGCGATGGCTTCCACCACGTCGCCCTTGTCCTCCTGCCCACTCTTTATATTTTCAGCGGGGGCCGGTAAACCCAGCAGCACGCCCACAAGCTGCCGGACCATCTGAAATTCGCTTTGCGAAAAGAGGGCTGGCTTAAATTGTGCCGGGAGGGGCCTGACGTAATCCGTTTCGCTGCCCAGCGGGATCGCATGGAATAGACCATCGTTTTCCAACGCGTGGCCGAGGTGCTCGCTGGACGGCGCGTAAAGACCCGGCGGAAGGATAACGCGGGTGGAACTCCCCTGAGCGGGAGCGGCGGTGGCCATGCACGGGATAGCGGGCAATCCCGCAGCCAGCGCGGCGCCCCCCAGGCCCCGCAGCCACTCGCGGCGCGTCATCGCGCACGTTTCCTGATCCTTGAGGTCTCGGTCTGATTTTGTGCTCAGACCCTTCTCTTCCTTCATCTCTCTACCTCACAAATTACCACGCCGGTACTCATCCGCCATGTAATCTGCCGCGCGGGCGGAAATCGCCATGATGGTCAGCGTCGGTTCGTAACAGCCTTGGGTGACGAAACAAGCGCCGTCCGTTACAAAGACATTCTTTACGTCATGGACCTGATTAAAGCGGTTCAAGACGTTCTTTTTCGAGTCGCTCCCCATGCGCGCTGTGCCACACTCGTGGATATTTTTTCCAAAGATGCTTAGCTGGTTGCTGGGTAGCTGCATGTTTTGGACCCTCATGGCCCCGAGGATTTCTCCAATGTCCTGCCTCATGGCGCGCGCCATTGCGTGCTCGTTCTCGCCGTAACTTGAGTGAATGCGCAATGCGGGAACGCCCCACGCATCCTTCTTCTCCCGGTCCAGCTCTACGTAGTTTTCATAGCGAGGCAGACATTCGCCCTGCGCCTCGATGCCGAAATAATACGGGATCTCCTCGCGCACGCGACGGCGGAAATCCCTCCCAAACCCCGGAATGGAGAATGCCTGCGCGTAAAGCTCCTGGCCGGCATCGCCGTCAAACCGGTAACCACGCAGGAAATGCTTATTGTGGTTCGATCCAACGTTCACGTATTTGGCGATCAGGAAGCCGGCCGGGTTCCCGGTGGGCTCGCGCTGTGAAGACTCTAAGGATGGAATGATGCCTCCCGCTCCTTCCACCGTGAAGTGATCCATCAGATAATGGCCGAGCACTCCAGAGGCGTTGCCCACGCCGTTGGGGAACCGCCGCGAGCGCGAATTGAGCAGAATCCGCGTGGATTCCAACGTCGCGGCGGCCAGCACCACAATCTTTGCATAGGCCTCGCGGGGGCGGTGCGAGGCGCGATCTATATAATGAGCGCCAGCGGCTTTCCCCTCACCATTCATCACTAGATGGCTCACCACCGCGTCGCTTTGCAGGGTAAATCGGCCGGTGCGCGCGGCCGCGGGCAACGTCACGGCGGGCGAGTTGAAATAGGAAGCGGTATAGCATCCGCGCTGGCATTCATTGCAATAGTGGCACGCGGGACGCCCGTTGTGCGGCACGGTCAAATTCGCCACGCGGTCGGGCATCACACGCCACCCGAACCTTGCCTCAATGACACGCTTCGCCATTAAAT
>JBOGJX010000472.1:0-7435 GCA_050745285.1 Terriglobia bacterium | reverse complement strand
ATCCCCTCTCCCTTAGGGAGAGGGGGAACCGCGAAGCGGAGGGTGAGGATTTTCAGGGCACGGCTGAAGCCGTGCCCTGACGGGTGCTAAACCGACTTAACATAAGTAATGTTGGAACGGGGTTAATACCGAATGAAGGGTTTGTGTATTCTGGGATCAACCGGGTCCATTGGCCGGAATAGCCTGAACGTGGCCAGGGACCTGCCGGACCGGTTTCAGGTGGTCTCACTCTCCGCGGGCAAGAATCTCGATCTCCTGGCGGAGCAGGTGATCGAGTTCAGACCCAAGCATGTTTCGGTGCAGACAGAGGATGAAGTCACGCCGCTGCGGGACGAACTTAGCAAGCGCGGCTATCACGAGCCGGTCAGGATTGTGGGTGGCCGTGAAGGCCGCATTGAGGCGGCGACGCTTGCCGGCGTCGATGTGGTGGTTTCCGCATCCCATGGAGTGACCGGGCTGATTGCCACCTATGAAGCGGTTAAGGCGGGCAAGCGGGTGGGCCTGGCGAACAAGGAAACCCTGGTGGTGGCGGGCGAGCTCGTGACACGCGAGGCCAAGGCGAGCGGCGCCGAGGTGCTGCCGATTGACAGCGAGCATTGCGCCATCCACCAATGCCTGCGCTCGGGGGAAACGCGCGAGGTGGAGCGCCTGATCCTCACTGGCTCGGGCGGCCCATTTCTGAAGACACCGAAGAAGCAGTTTGCCTCGATAAGTCCCGAGCAAGCGCTGAATCATCCGGTCTGGAAAATGGGCGGCCGCATCACCGTGGACTCGGCCACGCTGATGAACAAGGGCCTTGAAATCATTGAGGCCCATTGGCTTTTCGGCCTCAGCCCGGCGCGAATCGAGGTGCTGATTCATCCTGAATCTATCATTCATTCCATGGTAGAATTCAATGACCGGTGTGTTTTGGCGCAGCTCGCGGTCGCGGACATGCGAATCCCCATCCAGTACGCTTTAACCTACCCCGAACGAACCGCGACGGACGGTGAGGCATTGAAGTTGGACTTCATCGCCCTTGGCAGCCTGCACTTCCGGCGCCCCGATACCAAGCGCTTCCCCTGTCTCGCCCTGGGCCGCGAAGCGATCGAGCAGGGTGGATGCATGCCTTGCGCTTTGAACGCCGCGGATGAGACCGCGGTGGGCGCTTTCCTCGACCAGCGTGTTCCCTTCACGGCCATTCCCCGCATCATAGAAAAGGTTATGCGCCGCACCCCGCGCGCCTCGTTGGGGTCGATAGAGGACGTGCTCGCGTGCGATCAAGAAGCGCGCGCCAGGGCGGCAGAGGCGGTACGCGAGGAAATGTAGGGGCACGCCATGGCGCGCCCTGGGCGCGGCAAGCGGGGTAGCCACGGCACGATTTGTGTGCCGTGGGTTTTTGCCAATGCAACGGCCCACGGCACAAACCTCGCGCCGTGGCTGCCACTACCACCGCATTTTTAGGAGTTTGAATTTGAGCGCTTTAATTAACATGGGGACGGATGTGGTCGTTGTAGCCGTTGTGCTCGGCTTTATGATCTTCATCCATGAGTTGGGCCACTTCATTGTGGCCAAGCGGTTTGGCGTGCGGGCGCCCGTATTCTCCATAGGCTTTGGCAAGCGCTTATGGGGTTTTGAAAGGGGCGGCACCGACTACCGCATCAGCCTTTTGCCTCTGGGCGGCTATGTGAGGATGGAAGGTGAGGATCCCTCCGAACCCCATCATGATGATCCGGGCGATTTTCTTGCTCATCCCCGCTGGCAGCGGTTCTTCATTGCTGTCGCTGGGCCGGCGATGAATATTCTCACCGCTTTAGTTCTGCTGGCCGTCCTCTATAAGTTTCATTATGAGAAGCCTGCTTTCGCGGAGAAGCCGGCCCGGGTGGGCGACGTCGAAGCCGGCTCTCCGGCGGCTAAAGCGGGCATTCAGAGGGGAGACTTGATCGTCCGTTTCGGGGACGTCCAGCACCCGACGTGGGAAGACGTTGAGCTGAACGTCGCGATGACCACCCGGCAGTCCATCCCGGTTGAAGTGGAACGCGGCGGGAAGCTGCTCGATTTCTCTCTGCGTCCCAAGGCAGAGGGCGCGGACCAGATTGGATATGCCGGGTTGGGGCCTTGTTGGCCGAGTGTCATTGGCCAGGTGGAGAGCGGGATGCCCGCAAGCCGCGCGCACTTGATGCCCGGGGATAAGATCATCGCCGTGGAGGGATCACCCGTCCCCTGCTTTCAAAGCATGTCCAGCGCCATTCAGGACAGAGGAGGCAAAGCGGTGACCTTTACGCTTCTCCGGCGTGGAAAGCAGCTTCAGATTTCCATGCAGCCGGTCCGTGAAAGTACCTCGGGCACGGGACGTTGGATAGTGGGCATTGGCGTGGCGGAGGACACGGTGGTGCGGCAGCTTCCGGTGGGACAGGCCATCACGTCTTCATGGAATGACAATGTGCAAAGCACCGTGGTGACGTTTGAGGCGTTGAAAAGAATTCTCACCCGCCAAATGTCCGCCAAGTCTCTTTCGGGACCCGTAGGCATAGCACAACTCTCGGGCAGCGCCTACCGCGAAGGCATCGTGGCCCTTCTCTCGTTTGTAGCCTTCATCAGCCTGCAGTTGGGTATTTTCAATCTGTTGCCCATTCCCATGCTTGACGGTGGCATGATCCTGATGCTTTTCATTGAATCCGTCATGCAGAGAGACCTAAGCCTTCAATTCAAGGAAAGGGTGGTACAGGCCGGAATCTTTTTGTTGCTGCTGCTCGTGGTCTTCGTCACGTATAATGACATTATCAAGGCGATTGGCCATTATTAAGCCGCCTACTGTATTGTAGGCGCGCTGCTTGCCGCGCCCGTGGTAGAAGGTAGATGTAGCGCAGAGTTTTGCTTTTAAAACTCTGCGGCTTTTCCGCCGAACGACGAAGAATGACGCAGGCGGCAGTAGCCACGGCACGGATGATGTGCCGTGGGCCTTTGGCTAGTTTAGGATTTGGATTGGCGGTAAGTCGGGTTGGCGTAACAACAAAAGCCGCAGAGTTTTAAAAGCAGAACTCTGCGCTACAACTAAGGAAAACACCATGAACTTCAGTGAAACCGAGCATTTCCCGGCGCGGCGCAAGACCCGGCCGGTGAAGGTGGGGCGCCTGACCATTGGCGGCGATGCGCCGATCGTGGTTCAATCCATGACCAAGACCGACACGCGCGACGTGGATAAAACGGTTGCGCAGATCCAGGAGATGGAGGCGGCTGGCTGCGAGATCGTGCGCTTGGCCGTACCCGATATCGAGGCGGCGAACGCGCTGGCGGAGATCCGGAAGCGCTGCCCGCAATCCATTCTGGTCTCGGATATTCACTTCCAATACAAGTTCGCCTTGATTGCACTCGACGCGGGAATTGACAAGCTGCGCATCAATCCTGGCAATATCGGGGACGCCGAGAAAGTGCGCATCGTGGTGCGCCGCGCGCAGGAGCAGCATGTGCCGATCCGCATTGGTGTCAACGCCGGATCGCTCGAGCGCAGGCTGCTAGAGAAATATGGCTATCCTACGCCTGAAGCGATGGTCGAGAGCGCTCAATACCACATCCAGATTCTTGAAGACCTCGGCTTCACGGATACAATCATTTCCCTGAAGGCGTCAAACCTGAAGCTTTGCGTGGCGGCCTACCGCTTGCTTGCGAAGCAGGTGGATTATCCATTGCATCTCGGGATCACCGAAGCAGGATCGCAGTTTTCGGGTACGGTGAAATCCTGCGCGGGCATTGGAATGCTGCTGGCGGAAGGGATTGGTGACACGATCCGTGTCTCATTGGCGACGCACCCGCCGGAGGAAGTCCGCGTAGCCTACGAGCTGCTGAAGGCGCTCGAACTGCGCAGCCGGGGGCCGGTGGTGATCGCTTGTCCCACCTGCGGGCGCCTCGAAGTAAACCTGTTCAAGATTGTCGAGGAGATTGAAAAGGCCACGGCACACATCCGCACGCCTTTCAGTCTTGCCGTCATGGGTTGCGCCGTCAACGGACCGGGGGAAGCGCGAGGCGTTGACCTGGGCGTTGCCGCTGGCCGCGGCAACGGAATGATCTACCGTGAAGGCAAGGCGATTCGCCGCGTGAAGGAAGAAGACATTGTGCCCGCGCTGCTTGAAGAGATTGACCGGTTCATCGCGGATAAAACCTCAGGCGCCGATTCGACACTTCCTGCCCTCGATCCCGAACCCACCCAAGTGGCGGAAGGCCCGCTGACCGTGCTCCGGTAAATTGCCTGATGTGGTAGCCACGGCATGGGTTTTGTGCCGTGGGTTTTTGAATGGAGGAAGGCCCACGGCACGCAAATCCTGCCGTGTCTACCCCCGCTTTACGTTTTTCCGAAAGAGCACTTTCACGCCTTTGCGCCACTGCTGATTTAGTCCTACCGCAATCACTTCCACTGATGGATGAAAGTAGCGGAGAATCCGCTCGTTTGCCGGGTGAAACCGGAAAGCGGGTGAAACGAGATAGAGCACGGGCGGCGCCGGCGAGATGGGGATGCCAGGAAAATATCCGGAGGCGTGAAACTGCCCGCGGTCATTTAGCTGCTTCACATGCAGCCAGTAGTCAAGCCCTTGCAGCGGCAGCGTGATCTCTTCGTGGAGTTTCAACTCGATAACCGCCAGTCGTCCCTCTTTGGATATGCTCAGAATATCCACCACCCCCCGGTCGATTCCCGAGAACGCGGGAACCTGGGGGTAAACCTGACCGGCTCTGAGCTCGGGGTCGAGTATGCTCAGGTCGCGGATCAACAGACTCTCGAGCCAGCGCTCGGGTTGCAGCCGGTAGATCTCGTGGTCTGCACTGCTTCCGGGATGGCGATGTGCGAGCACGCGCTCGATGAATTCCTGGAAGTCCTGCCGCTCTTCTTCCCGGTAAACACGCCGGTTTCCCTCCGCGCCCCATAGCAGCCGGGGCGCAATCTGCCCTTCCATGCGCGCGACTTCCAGGCCAAACACGCGGAAGGACAACGCATTGGCGGCGGAATCTGGAATCGCGTCCATGCGGCCAAGCGATTTCCCGAATGCGTCGAGCAGAAAATCGCTATGCCGCTCGATCCACTGCCCGGCTTCGCGGCGGGGCGCGAGGCGCGTCTCCGTGTTAGCGAATTCACCGGGGCTTACGGGTTCCGGAGGGCCGGGGTGGGGCCACGGGAAGATTTCTACCTCGGCAGCGTCTCGGTTGAGATGGACTGCGCGAAGGGCTGTAAGAGGGATGGCGCCGGGCGGAAGGAAAAGTTTCAGGCCGGAGACAACGCAACCACCGCTATTCTCTCTGAGCCAATCGAGCCAGTTAAGGCCATAGGCCAGCGCGGCGTCCGCCGCGGCCAAGGATTCCGATGCGTCAAGCACCGCAAAAGCCCAGGCCAGCCGCCCTCGCCGCGCGAGGCCCCTTGTGTACCAGACAGAGAAGGAATGCTCGCGGTCCGAGCGGTTGCTGATGCGCTCGATGCGCCACTCGGGAAAATACTTCTTGAGATATACAGTGATATCGCGGCGCAGCCGGAACCGTGCATCAGGGCGAGAGGCCGGTGAAACATGCCCGGCCGCGCCCCGCTCACGCAGCTCCATAGTTCCTGTCTCGCGGCCTCCGGGCTTTCGGATGAAAAGACCAAGTCGACCTTCGTCCCGGTACGCGACCTCCTCAATCCGCCGCAGAATGGACCGCGTGCCGTCCCAGACCTGCAGCAACAGTTTTCCGAACTCCAGGCTCAGCCGCCATTCCGAAGAAGCAAGGTCCATCACTTCCGCGCCGTCTTCGAGCAGAACGGCGTGCGGGAGAGATCTCAGGAAGCTCTCGATCTCAGTTTTGATTTGATCGAGTAAATCCGGATTGGAGGCGGAAGTCATGGTGGAAGGCTTTATAATGGTGCTTCGCTTCGTGAGGCTTTGCTGCTTGCTGCTTCCTAGCGGCACAGCAAGCAGCGCCCGTTGGCTTTGGGCGCGGCAAGCGGCGCCCCTACGAAAGCGGGAGCAAGATCCCGCACTCCATGGCAGTTATGGCGCCGCGCAATTGCGCCACCCTAAATTATCATAGTCTGGGAGATTGGTTATGATCCCTCGTTATACGCGGCCGGAAATGGGCCGCATCTGGAGTGAGCAGAACAGATTCAGCAAGTGGCTTGAAGTCGAGACGGTGACGGCGGAAGTTGAGGCAGAGGCTGGGATGATCCCGAAGAGCGCCGCGCGGGCCATCCGGCGGCGGGGCCGGTTCGAGGTGGAGCGCATCCGCGAAATCGAGGCGCGGGTGAAGCATGATGTAATTGCCTTCACCACCAACGTCTCCGCGCACATCGGCCGCGAGGGACGGTACCTTCATTACGGCCTCACCTCGAATGACGTGGTGGATACGGCGCAATCACTGTTGATCGGCGAGGCCTCGGAATTATTATTGCAAGGGCTTGAACGCCTCGGAAGCGCGCTCAAGACGCGGGCGCTTGAATTCCGCGATACTCCCATGGTGGGCCGCACGCACGGCATCCACGCCGAGCCTATTACTTTTGGTCTGAAGCTCGCCAACTGGTACGCGGAAAACCGCCGCAACATCGAACGGTTCAAGCGCGCCGCGGAGGAAATGCGCGTGGGCAAGCTCTCGGGCGCCGTGGGTACCTATGCCCACCTGAATCCCGCGCTCGAGCGGAAGATTTGCGCGCGGCTCGGATTGCGTCCGGCGCTCATCGCGTCGCAGGTGATCCAACGCGACCGGCACGCCTATTATTTGTCAACGCTCGCGGTGGCCGCCGCGTCGCTCGAAAAAATCGCTCTTGAAATCCGCGGCTTGCAGCGCACGGAAGTGAGGGAAGTGGAAGAGTTCTTTTCCGCCGAACAGAAAGGCTCCTCGGCGATGCCGCATAAACGCAACCCAGTGACGGCGGAGCAGATTTGCGGCCTCGCGCGCGTGGTCCGCTCGAACGCGCAGGCGGCGCTGGAAAACGTGGCGCTATGGCACGAGCGCGATATCTCTCACTCATCCGTCGAGCGCATCATCCTGCCCGATTCTACCATCCTGCTCGATTATATGCTGGCGAAGACTGCCACACTGGTCGAGACGATGCTTGTTTATCCCGAGCGGATGAAGGAAAACCTGGACATGCTGAAGGGCCTGGTTTTTTCCGGCCAGTTGTTGCTTGATCTTGCGGCGGCCGGCGCCTTGCGCGAAGAAGCCTACGGCTGGGTGCAGCGCAACGCCATGCAGGTATGGAAGACACGGCGGGATTTCCGCTCTCTGGTTGAAGCCGATCCGGATATCCGCCGCACTCTCGCGCCCCGCCAGATTGCACGCGCCTTCTCTCTTGACCGGCATCTCCACCACGTCAACGCGATCTTCCGGCGCGTGTTTAAAGATTCGTAGCACGTCGTTCAGTTCGCTTTGCGAGACTCGGGAAGCATGAAATAAGGCCGGAAGGGCATGGCTTTAGCCATGCCCTTCCGGCCTTATTTCATGC
>JBOGJX010000471.1:0-3973 GCA_050745285.1 Terriglobia bacterium | reverse complement strand
GGCGCGCAGAGTGGCTACGCCGTTTCGGGGCCGTAGGGGCAAAGTGGTAGCCACGGCACGGCGTTTGTGCCGTGGGCTGCTGGGCTGGCAAACCTGGTAAAAACCCACGGCACACAAATCGTGCCGTGGCTACCCTCTACTAACTAGAAAGCAGGAGAGCCACAGGTTGCGTCCCGCGGGGCTTTCAAGTGTAATGAACACATGGACGCAAAACGGCAGGCCGCCACACACGTGCTCATGACGCTGCGCGAGGCGGCCTTCCAGTCTTATTTTGTGGGTGGCTGCGTGCGTGACCTCGTGATGGGCCGCGAGCCGAAGGATTACGACGTGGCCACGGATGCCCGGCCGGAGCAAGTGCAGGCGCTTTTTCCCAACAGCCTGATGGTGGGCGCGCAATTTGGCGTCGTCATGGCGCTGCGCGAAGGCGGTGCGGTAGAGGTTGCCACGTTTCGCAGCGACGGCCTCTATGCGGATGGACGCCATCCTGCCGATGTACGCTATGCCAAGACCGCCAAGGAGGATGTTCAGCGGCGCGATTTCACCATCAACGGCTTGCTCTTTGACCCACAGGAAAGCCGCGTAATTGATTACGTAGGAGGGCAAGAAGATATTCGCGCCAAGCGAATCCGCGCTATCGGAAATCCCCACGAGCGCTTCAGTGAAGATCATCTGCGCATGTTGCGCGCCGTGCGATTTGCGGCGCGCTTTGGTTTCTCGCTTGACCCCGCAATGCTCTCCTCCATTCAGGAGCTGCGAAGCCTTATTCAAGAAGTGAGCCAGGAGCGAATCCGCGATGAGATTCTCAAGATACTTACCGAAGGCGCGCCGCGCCGCGGGTTCGAGCTGCTCGATCAAACTGGCCTGCTGGAAATCGTTTTGCCTGAAATCAAAGCACTGCAGGGCGTTCAACAGCCGCCGCAATTCCATCCCGAGGGCGACGTGTGGACGCACACGCTGATGATGCTCGACGGCCTGAAACAGCCAACCCTCACGCTGGCCCTGGGTGTCCTGTTGCATGACGTGGGGAAGCCGCCCACCTTCTCAATCCGTGACCGCATCCGCTTTGACCATCACGTGGAGGTGGGCGCGAAAATGGCGGAGGAAATTTGCGTCCGCCTGCGGCTGCCCTCGAAGCAGTCGGAGCGCGTGGTGGCGTTGGTCTCGAACCACCTGCGCTTCAAGGACCTGCCGCAGATGCGACGCTCCACCCAATTGCGATTCCTGCGCATGGAGGGGTTTAGTGAACACCTGGAATTGCACCGGCTGGATTGCCTTTCAAGCCACGGCAACCTCAGCAACTATGAACTCGCCAACAAAATTTTAAGCGAGACACCGGCTGAAACTCTCAAGCCGCAACCGCTTCTTCGCGGCGATGATCTGATTTCACAAGGCTTTATTCCGGGGCCGCGGTTCAAGGAAATCCTGAGGGTCGTTGAGGACGCACAACTCGACGGAAAGATACACACCCGCGAAGACGCGCTCCGCCTGGTCCAAGAACAGTTCACCTGAACCTCGGTGTGTCCGATACCTCTACTTGAAGTAGTTAGAGGTCACCAGAAAATACATAAAGACGCCCACCCCGCCCATGGCCACAAAAAAGATGCCAATCTTGTACATGAATGCCTTGCGGTCGCCGGCGCTGGGCTTTTCCTCGTCAATCATCTGAAACATGGCGTCCTCCCGCTAACTCGTCGAGTTCATGAGGGCCACCGATCCGCGCTCGCAAGACGAGCGGTCCTTCGCGCGGCCTTTATGACTCAACTATCGAGGAGATCTCGTGTGAGATTCAGCCCGGCGCGTTTTGGGATCAAGGACAATAGGGACTTGCGCATTAGGCGCCGGGACAACCCGTTCCGATGCCTCTAATCTAATCCTTCCTGAACAAAAGTCAAGCGCCCTGTTTATCTCGCCAAATGGCGGCGTAAAGCCGCCACTACATCAAACTGTACCGCTACCGTTTGGGTGGCGTTCTTCATGGGGGGGCACGCCATGGCGTGCCCCTACATAATCAGATGGCTGTGCCTTGAAGGGGCGAGGGGCACTCGCCCTGGAGGGGGGCGCAACCGTGCGCCCTTACGTCGTGCTCGGGTAATCGGCGCTCCGGAACCGAAATCCTGTACATTCCATGCCCGGAAATCATACAATCAAGATAAGTGGACCGCCGAATGATTGATGAAAACAAATCAGACTCAGCGACGGAACCGACGGTATCAGGCGCGGTAGCCGAAACGTCGCCCGCAGAGCCATTCGTCTGCCCGAACTGTGGGCAATTGCTCGCCCCCGCCTGCCGCGTCTGCGTCGCGTGCCGGGAGCCGGTTGATTTCACCAAAGTCGGCAAGCCGGAGCCGCCAGTTGTGGCGCCCGTTTCCCGCCCGGCCGGACCAATGCCTAGCGCGCCTGTGGGCAGCGGGCAGTTCTCCTGGCCTATTTTCTTTATTTGTGTGGCCGTCTATCTGCTCATCGGGTACGCCGCGGAGCACCTTCTGAAAGGTTCGGACCTGCGTTGGTTTGTGGGCGGCTTGCTAGTGGGTTGCGGGGCATGGGTCTATTATGACGCGCGGCGGCGGAGCGTGCCGCACCCACTTCGCTGGGCGATTGGCTCGTTCCTCATCTGGATTGTTGTCTTTCCCTGGTATATCTCGCGGCGCAGGAAGCCGGAGGCGCCCTGCCTGATTATGGAGGCTCCGGGGCGGGCGTTCCTCCGCACAGTTATCTGGGTGCTTCTGCTATGCGCTATCGTCGGTCTTATTTCCGCTGTCATGCGCAAACCCCCGCATTAGGAAATCAGCAATCAGCTTCAGCCCTCAGCCAAAAGACCTGACTGAAACTTTCGCTCAAGACGACGGAAGGGCACGGCCGGTTTTCCCAAGATTGGGCCGTGCCGGAAACTCCCTCACCCACCACTTCGTGGTCCCCCTCTCCCAAGGGAGAGAGGACGGGGGCGGGGGGTGGCGCTTGCGGCATGGCTGAAGCCGTGCCCTTCCGACTGAATTCTCATGCTTTGTGGGTGTCGCAAAGCGCCATGACAGGCCGCTACCCTCGGCGCTCGGGACGCCCGAAGCCGGTGAAATCGTATTGCGGGCTTAATTCGACCACGCGCAGCCAGGCGCGCACTGCGTCTCCCTCTTCCCCCAGCTCGATAAAGCAAAAACCCAGCGCGTGATGCACAAAGGCATCCTGCGCGCGATAGACCAAGGCTTCGTCGTAGGCCACCTGTGCCCCGACCCAATTCTTGAATGCGATGCACTGATAGCCTCGCTCGCAGGCCCTCATCCAGGCTTCGATTTCCGGGGTGGCGCGGACGGATACCGGCATCTCATGTTTAAGAGCCACGAGCTTCTTGGCGCACTCGCGCAGGTTATCGCGCGCGGGCGATCCATCAAATATGGCGATGGATTGCACCAGGTCGCGCACCGCGCGGTTCAAATCTTCCGCTGCGGGCTCGGGCCGGTAGAGCCATCGGAGCGCGCTGCGGTAATGCTCGCGGCTCTCGAGCAGCGACTCCGTCCTGATCAGAAACTCCTCCGCCTTGGCGTGCGTGGGCTCCGCTTCCAGCGCGCGCCGGTAGCAGGCCGCTGCCGGCTCGAGTTGTCCCGCTGAGCCGTAAGCATGGCCCAGCAGGAAGTGCGTCCCGGCATCCCCAGGTCCCGTGCCGAGCGCGCGCGTCAGGGCATCCAGCGCCAAATCCGGGCGGCGCAATTCGAGGTAACAAATGCCCAATTGCTGCCACGCTTCCGCATTGCCAGAGTCCTCCACCACAAGATCGGAGAGAATTCTGAGGGCTTCGGGGAAATCGGCGCGGCTGATGGCTGACTGCGCGTCATCGAGATTCATTTTGGATTCTCATCAAGCATATACAGTATTGCTCACAAGCTCTGGGCTCGAAGCCGTCAGGGCGGGGTTTTAACCCCGCCGTTCAAGCCGCCTCGGATATTCCACCGTTTCGCGCTCCGAGCGGTTCGTACAAACGAAC
>JBOGJX010000470.1:0-5190 GCA_050745285.1 Terriglobia bacterium | reverse complement strand
TTGAAACAAGCCGCTCGCGGTACGAAAGGAAAGAAGTCTCGGGAGGTGCCTGTAACGGCACGGTTAAAACCGTGCCCTTCCGTTTTTGTCTAGCGAGTTCATGAATAATCCGGGCTAGTGGAGCGTCTGCAGATAAGCCATCAAATTGTGTATGTCAGCGTCGGTATACTTGCTGAGGAGCTTCACGTGAGCCTCAACCGGTGAATTGATTGTGTATTTCACGCGGCTGATGGGCCAAGAGTGATAATACCCGGCTCCATCACGCAGCCCAACGGTAAACTCGTCCAGGTATGCCAGAGTGCCAGTCACGACTTTACCGGAAGCAAGAGTGACGCTGACTTTGGAGCGGGCGCCGTGGGGATAAAGCATGCGCTCCTCAAGTTTCAGCCCATGGTACCGCAATGCAATGCCCGCAAGATCGCCGGCAGGCGAGTGACAGCTCGAGCACCTCCCGGCGCCGTTGAAGTACTTCTTACCTGTCTTGGCATCGCCGGTTTGAAGGTCGGCGTCGTCGACACCTCGGCGGCCACCTTCCTGTGCCTCGGCTTTAGTCTTCTGGGTGTGGATGAATGCAACCAATGCATCAATCTGCATCTCGGAAAGATTGAAAGCAGGCATGCCTTTACTGGGGCGCCCATTCCGCACGACGGGAGCGATATTGTTTCCGTTTACATCGCCCGCGACTAGTTTTGAGCGCGTAAGGTCCGGCCCGGATTCTCCCCCCTCTGCATCCCGGCCATGACAAAAGGCGCAATGCTGTATAAAAAGTGAGCCACCACGTTCGACCAGTGCCGGCGGAAAAGCCGGCGAAGAAGCCGATAAAGAAGATTGAACCGTGGATCCGCCCTTCCGCCGGATGGTGCCCGGCGATTGGGCAACGCGGTTCTGACCTGCCCCAGGTACGTTTTGTCCGCTGGCAAGAGAAATGAGACTCAGCACTGCTATTGACGCGAATACACCAATTCGCAGAGCAAAACGGAGAGATTCAACACGAGTGGCAGGAACCTGGAGAACCGGCTCAGCTTTTGCTCGGACCATTCACCTTCCCTCCTTCAAGTATGCGTGACCTTTTTGGATAAATTCCAGCCGAGCACCGGGCCACCCCTTCGGCGTGGTTACGCTGTTGAGGGTTACAGATAATAGTGCATCAATCCTTGTAGCGGCGCTCCCGCCGCGGCAGTAAACTCCGAGCGCCGCTACAGCAAAAAGTCGTCACTATAACCTGTAATCGTTAATAATCAAAAACTCGGCGCGACGGTTTAGCATTAGCAGTGATTTCCGGCAAAACATAGTGCAATACTCGGGCGGCACAGCAGATCGTCAAGTATATCTTGGATTTCCAGTAAATGGATGCGCTGCAAAAATTCACGAGAGGACAAAGTGCGGCCCGAGCGGCGGTGCGTGCTCAAAAAGTCGAGCGCATCCACGAGCGTTTCCGGCTCGACAACCACGTGAACCCGAGGCGGCGGCCGTCCTTGTTATAGGCATTCGGAACAATCGCCGCTGGCCCGGAATGGCATAGCCCATTCCGCACAGCAAGCGGCGGAGCCGCGGGACGCGCCCGGTCGATCTGAGGCCATGCCTCGCTACGCTTTGCGGCGCCTTGTTCGCATAAACCTTGGATACAACGCTGGGTGCTACAACATATCCCTGAATTTCTCTTTGACGGAACATGCTTTCCTATTTGACGTATGTTTAATAACCGCGATAACAACCCATAAATTAGCTGCGGTTCCCGCTTAACCTCAATCTCCTCACCGGGATTCGACCCAAGCCTTTTTAAATCCATCCTGTGCGCTCGCGGACACCGTTTATTGTGAGTTTGGATCGACAATTGCCCTTAAAGGGGGGGCTAAAAAATGAAGAGCACACAAGGACTCGCGGGCGCTTAGCCAAGAAGAAACAAATTCAAAAATCCCAGGAAAGAAGACGAAAACATGGACATCCAATTGAAAAGCAGAAAGCTCGCCATCCGCCAGTACCTGCGGACGGCATACACCGACGAGCGGCTGGCGTGGCTGCTGGCTCATGCGCGGAGCGGAAAGTTGACCTACCAATCGTGCTGCTGCCTGATTGGCGCGGCCACCGCGGACCATTCGCTGCAATCGAAGAGCGACGTCAATCTGCCGGCGGCAGCGCACTACCATCTGGCCAGAAGATTTGTGGGAGCGCGGGAAGCGGAGCAGGCTTATTGGGAACTTGGATACCTCGGCAAATCACGCTCGGTCCAATCGAGCGATGAGGCCCGACGGCGCCGCCTGGTCCCGATGATTCTGTCAGAGATGCGCCAGCGCGCGCATGCCGGAGCCCATGCGCTGTACACACGATCCCTTATCGAGAGTTCGATCGAGACATGCCTTAAGTAGGAGGGGCTAGGGGTCTAGGTTTTATTTTAGCGCCTATGAGGCGTTTCCCTGTGGCTGCGGCGGTGTAGCGCAGAGCTTTGTCTTTAAGACTCTGCGGCTTTTTTATTCGGGATCACCACAAGCCTGCCTGCTTATGCCGCCACGTATAATACGATTCCACCACGCCCCCTCCTGATCCAGAAACGGAATCACGACCAATCTTTTCATGCTTCGTGGTGCGCCGCAAAGCGCATGACGTACTGCATGAAGATCGCGGGACACGCTTCTGCAAGGAGGCGGGTCTATTGCGTTAGCAGGCCCGCCACGGCCGGTGAGGACGCGCCGGTTAGCGCCCAGCCTGCGCTTGCGCTCGCCCCCACCATTCCTTGTCCGACTACAGCCGCGCGTTCTTGGCGGAAAAATGCCAGCTTGGACGCGGCGGCATTCAGGTCAATCGTGACCACGTCGCCCAGCCGGATTTGGGCGGTGGCGAGCAGGCTGGAGATCGGGACTACCAGGTGTCGTTCAATCGCCCGCTTCAGGTGGCGCGCGCCAAACTTCGGGTCGGTTCCTTCCGTCAGCAGGAATTCGCGCGCTGCCTGCGTGCACCGGAAGATGAAGGGCTTGTCCGCGGCAGACTGCATGATCCGCTCCTGGACGCGATCGAGCTCGATATCGAGAATCTCCTCCATATGCCGGGCCTGCAAGCTGCGGAATACGATGACGCGGTCAAGCCGGTTCATGAACTCCGGCGAAAACTTCCGGCGCGCCGCCTCGGACGCCGTGCGGTAGATTTTCTGGTCTAGCTCGGAATCGCTTTCGTGTGATGTTCCTGTAAATCCCAAGCCCCCCTCAACCAGTTTGGCCATTTCCTGCGATCCCAGGTTGGACGTCATAAAGATCATGCAGCGCGAGAAATCCACCCGCTGATTGTCGCCCAATGTCAGGGTTGCCTTGTCCAAAATACCCAGCAGGAGTTGCCAAAGGGAATCGCTGGCCTTTTCGATCTCGTCAAACAGGACCAGGGAAAGTTTCAGCGAGTCGGTATGATGCTGGTCCAGCGCTTCCTGCGTGATCAACGGATGAGTCTCCCGGTGGCCCAGGTATCCCGGAGGTGAACCGATCAGTTTGGAGATTTCGTGGCTGTGCTGGAACTCCGCGCAATCGATCTTGAGTACAGCCCGCTCGTTGGCCAGGAGAATGCCGGCGGCGACCTCCACCAGGCGAGTCTTTCCGGAGCCTGTGGGGCCGAGAAGGAGAAGGTTTGACAGCGGACGGCCTGGCGCGGCGATCCCGGCGCGAAAAACCTGGTAAATCCGGGCCAACTGCCGCACCGCCCGATCTTGCCCCACCACTTTCCGGCGAAGCCCGTCCTCGAAGTCTTGGATCTCGCCGCTTCTACGATCCGGATCGAGTAACACTCCTGAGTTATTCATCGTCGCCCTCCTGCATGAGCCATCACGAGTACGTCCCACACCCGGTTTCAGGATTGTTCTCAGCACGACAGGGTCCAAATGCCGAAAAGACACACTAAAAAGTCTGGACATCTTGCTTATTATGCAGAAATGACAGAGGTTATTCGTCTTGCAAGGAATGGCCGGAACACGTCGGGATAAATCGTGAGAAACCAAATTGGGAATGCGAACGCATTGGACCGGGAATACGAAATGGTTCAGAACTGCCGGGAAGGTGCGCGAAAACAACCGAGGGGCGACCGAGTTGACTACTTACCGGGTATTCCGCACAGTTCCCATGTCAGCTTGCACACGGAAGCGTGAGGGCACCTTTCACAATCCTCTCCGCCTATCATGTGAGAGTCGCCTATGTTGGAAGGCGACCATACATTGGAGCAGAGTCAGATAAATTGTGGTAGCATCCCTTCTTCAAATGCCGCCATCACTCTCGGAAAAATATAGAAGTCTTAAATCCGCTACCAAGCAAATCGAAACCCGTGAGTTTGCCGATTATCTGGCGGATATAACTGAATACAGCTTGGGTCTTCTCAACGGGACATGCGAGGAAATCCCATTGGTGTCCCTCGTGCCCGGAAAGGAGTATTTTGCTTTCCGCCACCGCTCGCCTAGCAGACGGGCAGGCCAGGCATCAAGTGGAAGAACGTCTCGGCCAGTTAACCGAGGTTTGTTTATCGGCGACCCCAATGAACTAAAAACCATTCTAGGAGCCTTCCTGGGCGCTAATTACGGCGGCCTCACTACTCAAAGAACTACGCAACTGCTGTACACACTGGCTATGGCCTTTTGTGCCGCCAACGACGTAGCTAAAACTGGGGACAAGAAAACTCCGGCGACGTATTTCGAGATGATGATAGGTCATATTTTCGCTCGGGAATTTGGTGTCAAACCTGGCAAACGCGTCAATGTTCCCTCAGTTGAGGACATGAGCGCGGGATTGCCGACGGATTTTATTTTTGACCTCGGGCCCAAGCAGGCAAAATTTCATCTTCCCGTAAAGCTCTCAACACGGGAACGTGTCATACAAGTTTGGGCGCATCAGCGCGTGCTGAATGGAATACACGGGGAGGGGAGGTTCAAAGGCATTTTGGTCGTATTGACGGAGACGAAGCTCAACCTACGAACATCAGAGGTGGTTGAGATTTGCTTGCCGCTTCAATGGACGGTTTATCAAAGGTACGTGGCGAGATTAGATAGAGTTTACTATCTCGACGTGCCGTCCAGGTATGCGATGCTTTCCAGTACTTTCCCCAGCATCACCGTCAAGGCTCTGGGGGAGTTCTTCACTGAAAAGAGTGCTCTGATCAGCGGGTATCGGCTTTCGCTTGGCCTTAGATGTCCGCTTCCGGAAAACCAGAAAGTAGGAATGGTTC
>JBOGJX010000469.1:0-5729 GCA_050745285.1 Terriglobia bacterium | reverse complement strand
GGGCGACAGACGAAAGAACCCGGCGGCGTGAAGCCGCCTATACAGGGCGCAGGGGAAGCAGCGCTTCCCGTCAGCAGCGCCCCTACGGATCCGATTTCGGCGGAGGATGGAAAACATTCGGCACCCACGGGGCAATACGTGCTGCCGTCTTTCACCATCGCAGGGTACAGCACGGAGGATGTTTCACTCTCCTCCGTAATGAACGAGTTGCCCTTGCCTCTGCCTTTCTGCTCGATCCGCATCCAATACAGTGGCGCGCCCGGGTCGGCTGAGGCGGAGGTTTCAAGCGTGGAAGCGGGAAGCAACATGGTTGTGGACGCGCGTGCCGAGAACGAAGGCAACGGCTGGGTAGGCTCGGGCGCGAACCCATGGCATTTAGATAAAGACACCGATTCAGTTCTCTTCCTCACCAACATGAGCGATAAGCCATGCCCCATTGGCTTTGAGCTGACGGCCAACGGCGTGCACTACTATCTGACCAATCTCAATCTGAATCCCCACGAGACACGCGCCATTGATATCCGTGCGCTGCGCGACGCGCAGGTTGCGGACTTCAAAGGCAACAAAATCCCCGCCGCTGCTACCAATGGCAGCGTCAATTGGGTACGGTTAGATGACGTGCTCGTGGAAGGCCGCTTAATGGTAATCAAGCGCCACGAAGGTGTCGCCTCTAGCTACGACTGTAACACTTGCCCATGCCCACCCCCCCTTTATGCCATGTATATGACCGCGCCCGGAAGCTGCGCGCTCCTCCTTGGCCAGACGATGCAATGCCAGTGCTACGCGTATTACAACACCTGCAATGAGAACACGTTCCCAGACCTTGCGACAGGGGCCGCAACGTGGACCTCGGGAAATACCGCTGTGATAACGGTGGATGGTTCCGTGAAGGGAGAAGTGCACGCGGTAGGCAACGGGGCGGCCGACATCACGGCCACACTGCTTGGCCGCACCAGCACTCAAAAAGGCCCCCCTCCCGGCCACTGCGTCTTTTCCCCTGTAACGAAAACCGCCCGAATGCCGATGACCGTCGGCGCTTGCGGCGACCAGCGCGATTCCATTATTCCTCAGTACCAGACATATCCCACGAGTCCGCAGTTCATACCGGTCTGCGCCGACTTTACGAACAACGCCAGCACTGCGAACTTCGCTTTCGCTGAGCTGAACGTGAACCAGTGGTACCCGTGGGCGATCCTACGGTCCGTTTTCTTGAACGGTCTGCAAAACACGCGCAATGCCTACGGTTCGGCGATGATCGTGAACAGCGGCTATCGTGAGCCGGCGTACAATGCAGGAATCGGCGGCGCGCGGAGCAGCCAGCATGTTTTCGGCACAGCCGCGGATATTGCGTCGGACTCGAACACCTGGAAGTCACTCGCGCACGATGCGAACCAGGAGGGCGGCTGCGTAGAGCCGACTCAGGACCAAGGGGGCAGCTACGCGCACGTACACATGGATTGGAGGGGAGCATGCCCGTCAGGATGGACCGGCTTCTAAGGAATAGGACATACGCAGTATTAGTTCTCTCGCCGGTATTGCTTGTGACCACCGTGCTCGTCCTGCCGAAGCAGCGCCCTGGGCAACCCAGCCAGAATGAGCTTGTTCGCCAACTGGCAAGCGCTCGGTGGCTGATGCGCGCGCAAGCCGTGGGTGCCTTGCAATCCCTGCCCGTTAACGCCTGGAAACCACCGCTCAGAGACGCCGTCATTAGGGCGTTTGGACTGGAGGAAAGAAGGTTAAGAGACAAGCTTGAGGGAAAAGTCCCGGTCTCCTCGTATCCGGAGATCGGCCACGAGGCTTTTGCCGAGTACTACTCGGCGCTGGCCGGGCTCGTCCTGCAGCTCCATGATCCTCGCGTGTTGCCGCTGATAGTCGATTACACCCCCTCCTCGGATCCGCGGCTCACAGGCTACATAGCGCGGCGGGGAAAGAGTGCCCTTCCGCTCGTGATTGCCCGCCTGGACCGGCTCGGAGGGAGCTCCGATTTCGCATCCCAACAGGCCATGCTGGACACCCTGACCCGGCTCGTGCTACTGAACCGCGCGAAGAAACTTCGGCAGCCGCTTTCCGCATCAGACCTGGCTAGCATCCGGGCTGCCGCCCAGCCGCTTCTGCGCGACCCCAACCCCTGGGTGGCCACCCGCGCCGCGCGAACGCTCGCCATCTCTGGTGCCGTGCGGGACCAACACGTGGTCCGGGCAACCTTTGATCGACTCCTGGAAGACCCGGACCACAACAGGCGTGAAATCGCCCTGAGCGCCATGAGCGGCCTCACCGACGCCCGCTTTCTTCCCATGAGCGATCTCGAACGGATAGCGCTGAGCGATGACTTCCGCCTACGAGGACCGACCGCAACAGGACGTGTCGGAGAATACCCCCTCAGGCGCAAAGCCGCACAGATACTTAAGAGTGCAGGCAAAACCAGGTAGCCCGGCCACCTCAACGCTGGGTTCACTGCGGTCCAGGAGTACGCGGGTGGCGCACACATCGTGCTTTTGCGATGTGTGCGATCGGAACAGCTATTAGAATCGGAACTGAGGCCGCCTGTATTTTTCTCAAGATCCGTTCGCATCGCTCACATGGCGCAATGCGCAACCACTACCCGCACCTCATCCGTCTCTGTTATCTTCTCTGTCTCAAGGGACGGATGTAGCGCAGAGTTTTGCTTTTAAAACTCTGCGGCTTTTTCGCTGGTGCGGACAAAAATACCGCAGAGTTTTAAAAGCAAAACTCTGCGCTACATCTGTCGTGACGGCGAACTCGCGGGTGGCGCACACATCGCTGCTTTTGTGGTGTGTACGCTCTGAACACCTGCTAGAACCTGAACGCAGCCTGCCTGCATTCTTCTCAAAACCCGTTAGCATGGCGCAATGCGCAACGCACCACCCGCGCCTCATCCGTCTCGTTCCATTTCCTTTGTCCAATGGAAAGTTGTAGCGCAGAGTTTTGTTCTTAACACTCTGCGGCTTTTTCGCTGGTGCGGACAAAACACCGCAGAGTTTTAACAGCAAAACTCTGCGCTACGTCGTCCGTGACGGCGAGCTCGCCATTCGCTGACATTACAGAGCAGGGTCTTCCCCGCGGCCTGGGCAAAAAAACACCGCTGGCGTTTGCCAGCGGTGTTTTTGTTACGAGGGTTTAGGCTTGTACTATTGCGGTTGGGACATTTTACGGCGGATGAGGAAGGCCACTCCGACCATGCCAGATCCAAACAACATCAGCGAGGCCGGCTCGGGAACGGTGTTCCCTGTGCCTCCGGTTGAAAACTGAACGATTTCCCCGGAGATGGTCGCGTTCCCATTGGCACTGACGTCGGTCCCCACGCCAACCGTAGAGACGCCGTTGAAGGTATTCGAATCGGACAACTGAGTTGGAGTTACGGTGAGTCCCGTCGTAACCCCACCGCTGCAGGCGGGCAAGAGACCCCCGAGGCATTCCGTCATATTTGCCGATGCGCTGCCGTTGACTTCGGCCGAGAGGGCGCTATCGGTGATATTTGGGTTGCCTGCCAACACCCTCACCACGTAATCGATGGTCACGTCCTGGGATTGCCCAGCGTTTGGAGAGAGCGCGGCATCAAACTTGAAGCCGTAATTATTGGGTAAACTTTGCGGCGTCACCGTGATTTGGGAATCAGCGGGCAAGATCGTGCCGGTTCCCGCCGCGCTGGCCCCAAAAGTGAAATTGGAAAACTCCAGACTGCCCACCGTGCAACCCGTGGCTCCGAGACTCACGTAAGCATCCAGTGTCCCGGCGCTGCAAGCGGGCATCGGACCAGACAAGCCAAAAGAGCAAAAGGCAAGCATTAGTCCACAAACGAGCATGAGCTTCTTCACAATAAAAGTCCTCCTTGAGTTTGTGTTTCCCCTATCTCAAAAACATACAACAACCCATAGAATTTAAGAGCATTCTAATGACCATTACCACGCGGTCTGGATATATTGCATTCAATAGATTTATACCACATTTCCGCGCTGCTGGATACACAAAAACAGGGAAAGAATTCAACTCGTGGGGTATTTTTTCCCAACCGGGAAGCTTCTATAGCGACGGGCGATACTAGCCGGTCCTTATTCGGCGAGGCATCGGGCACTCCTAAGACGTTACCGCCTCAAAGCCCGTTATCAAAACGGGTAACTGACAAAAAGCTGCGGTCACTTGGGTAGCGCAGGCGCGACGGGGGTTGCCATGTATGCCGTCGCTCACCGGAGAATCGCGGAGAGTCAAATTGTTAGAGCGGTGCCCGAAAGCGATCCCGGCGGCTGAATGACACCGCGCCGACAAGACGTTTCAATTCACAAAGCCTGGGGTTCCAGGAAGCTCTTCGCGCGCGGCTGTTCCACGCGTTGGTGAAAGCTGGTCCTGGCGCATCTTATAGAGAAGCGCCTGATAGGTGATTCCCAAGGCATTCGCCGTTTCCTTGCGGTTCCAGTGGTGATTATGGAGGGCGCGAAGTATGATCTTGCGCTCTTGCTCCTTCACGTGTTCCCGCACCAGTTTTTTTAAGGCCATGGACTCTTGGGTCTGGAGACCGGGCAGCCGGTCAACCGCCGTCTGGCCCAGCAACTCCGCGCTGATGGTTTCTTCATCGCACCCCAGCACAACGTAGCGCCTGACCATGTTTTCCAACTGCCGCAGGTTAGCGGGCCACGAGCTGGCCTGGAGAAGATTCATAATGTCTTTGGACAACGGCCGCACCGGCACATTGTATTTCCGGCCGCAGGCTGCAACCATATACTTGGCGAGCGCGGGAACATCCTCCAGTCGCTTTCTCAGCGGAGGCAGGCGAAGATGGACGGCGTTCATCCGGTAAAACCGGTCCTGCCGGAAAACGCCAGATCTCGCACGCCCTGACAGGGAAAGATGGGTGGAGCAGATGAAGCGAACATCAGCGTGATGTTCCTGGCTACCGCCGACCCGGGCGAAACTGCCCTCCTGAAGCAGCCGCAGCAATCTGGCCTGCAAGCCGGGTTCGACACCGGAAATCTCATCCAAAAATAAGGTGCCCCCCTGGGCCATTTCCACTTGGCCCGGCTTCAGCTTTAACGCCCCGGTAAACGCTCCCCGCTCGTAACCAAACAGCTCACTCTCAAGCGACATCGAGGAGATGGCGGGGCAATGGGTCTTGATGAACGGGCTTCCGCTCCGGGCCGACCGCGCATGAATCCAGCGGGCAAGAACATCTTTCCCCGCACCGCTTTCGCCTTCAACCAACACCGGAAGATCGGTACTGGCAAACTTCTCAACCTTTTCCCGCAGCCTTTGCATGACGCCGGACGATCCAAAAATAACCGGATCAGGTGGCAGATCCACCATGAAGTTCTGAAGCGAATAAGTGCTTGGAGCAAGAGTCGACACGTATACTGTACCTCCCGCTTGTTTGCTAAGGCATTTGGGGCACCAAAAGCATTTTAGGATTGAATGATCCGTTCGGCAGCGATGCCGCCTTTGGTCTGCTTAATACAACTATTGCAAACCCAATAGGTTATGTGCATATTCATAAAGATTCAGTTTCAATACCTAGCGCCTTGTTGGAAAGCTTGACCCGACAGTTCGCCGGAAAAAATTCCATTCATGGGGATTTTTTTCACCATCTCCGTCTTTGCGATGACATTGACGCAGCATTACCCGTGTATCCCTGACAACCGGTCACGTCACTCTCCCTCTGCGCCACCCACAAAGCATGAAAATGGATCTGGAAGGGCATGGCTTTAGCCATGCCATGAGCG
>JBOGJX010000468.1:0-3731 GCA_050745285.1 Terriglobia bacterium | reverse complement strand
CCTGCCGTGGCTGCGCCTTGCGCTGTGGTTCCCTGATGGGAACCGTGTTTGACCGCTTGTGATTGTGCGAGCCTGCGGATGCGACTTTGCCTACCGCTTGGCTGGCAACACGATTAGCCGCAGTTTCTGTCGTCACATTCCCTGCGTTGGGCGATTCACCCGTCGCGGAGCCGTCCTCGTGTGAAGGGTAAAACTCGGAGGTAATTTCCGGCGCCTGGTCGTCTTCGTCCTCCACGACTTCAATTGCCCGGTCGCTCCAGCCCAGCCTCCGCCGTGTTTCGGCAAACAGCCGGGCATTCCCGGTCAGATTGGCGACCAACTTCCGGATGTCCTCGCCGTTCACTTCCAGGCTTAAGGCCCAGATGGTGGTGGTCTTCTTACGGTTTTCCTTCCGGTCAAAATACGTGGCCTGCTCCGGGCGCACCACCAGCTTGGCGGTAACGCCGGCCAGGCGGCCGCCGGTAAAGGTCTGGATCTCTTCGAGCGCCGAGTGGATTTGGCGGATCGAGCGGTAGGAACTGGTGTGAATCCGGCAGACGCTTCCGAGGCGAGGAAAATCCGCCAGCACAAACCGCAAATCGCCGCCAGGCTTGCACAGCCCGGAAGCCAACTCCGGGCAGCCGTTCCCGCAGAGCGCCCACGGCTCGCCACCCGGATGCGCGGGTGTGCGGCGGATCGCTTGCGTCCCGTCACCCCAGCACTTCCGCTCGGTCGCCGTCCACCAGGCGTATGCAGTGGGGAACACGTTATCGATGTCATCGTCGATGAGCATGATCTCGAAGGCTCTGCAGTCGCTAGCATAGTGCCGCATCAGCTCGGGATCGGGCTCCCACTCGACGCCCTTCGTGGTCTTCTGCTTGCGCAGAAACACAAAGTGGTCGAGTTTCGAAGGATAGTTACGGTCCCCCTGTGGCGGCATCCCAATAGCAACCTTGGTGTAAACCGACAGCCGCTGCATGGCGCGGCCCTCCGCATCGTGAGTAACGCCGATGATCATGAGATTTTGCTCCTTGGAGAGAAATTGAAAACGCACATACAAGGGCAACCGCTTACCGCGCGCAGCATTCGGTTTGGTCGCAAGTCGCCTGCCTCCGGTCTGCGGAGACCCTCTGCGAAATTGGAAGAATGAGACGCACTCTTGACATTCGCTTTTCATTCGCCTACAGTTTCCAGTGGGATGGGAGACAGATTGATGAGCTTGGCTACACAGTCCACAGTGCCTTTGCGGAAACCCTGGTCCCTGCCACCCCACGGGCTGGCGCTTTTTGAGGGCGACCGTCAAGCGCAGCGACTGGGCCACTATTTCTTGCCAGGCCTGATTCGGAAGGGGCACCGTATTTTGTTTCTGGATGGCGCGAACTGCGCCAACCCTCACCTGATGGCGAGGCTGGCCGGACGGTCGGGCATTCCCTTTGGGCAGTTTAGCCGTCAGATTCAGATTGCCCGGGCGTTCACCTGCTTTCAGCTTACCGAACTCATTGCGCGAGTCCCGCAATGGGTTATTGATTTCCCGGCCCGGGTTTTGATCGTGACGGCTTTCCCCGATCTCTATCTCGATCAGGACGTTCGTGACGGCGAAGCGCGAATTGCATTCGAGCACGCGCTTGGAGATCTCTGCCGATGGTCCCGCAGTAGCAGGCAAGCGCTAACCATCGCTGTGATTTCTTCCGGTTTCGCCGCGGCCGAAGCCCGAAGGAACTTCATAGGAAGAACACGGGCGGCGGCAACCGAGGTCTGGAAGTTCAATCACGACGAGCACGGGAAGCTCACCTTATCTCTTCAACCATCATCCCGTGAACAGCGCACGATGATTAAACGAGGCAAGCGATGGGACGCACGGTTTCAACTTTCCGAGACTTGATTGAGCAGGAACTTCAGTCCTGGGAGCGTGTCTTCGGTCGCGCGCTTCGACAGGAGGAGAGGACGTATCTCGAATCCATGTTCAACCGCGTCCGTCTGTACGCCCAGGCCTGCACGTATCAATTTCCGGTGAACCCGATGGACGCGATCAATGTGGCCATCGGTCTGGACCACGAAATCCGGCTGCGCGCAGTCGAGGCGCGCCTGGGAATAAACCTTGACACTCAATTGATGGATTCTCGACCTCTACCCGTGCCGCGAGGGGATGGCGCTGTGGCTGATCGAAGCGGACGGAAAACGCCGTCGTCTGATTGACCCGTCATTCCAACCCTGCTTTTACGTCCAGGGGCGGGAGACCCGGCTCTCCCGCCTGGCGCAAGCGCTTGAAGCCAGATTTCCAGCCCATTGCGCACTCACCGAAAGAGCCAGCATCTGGGACGGACAGCCGCTGCGGGTACTCCGGGTAAGCGTTCGTCATCTGCTGCTGTTTTCGACTCTTTCCCGGTTCGTGCGCCGGTTTGACGTTGGCCTCCGGCTTTACAATTCCGACCTGATGCTCGCCGCCGTTTATTGCTGGGAGAAAGGGGTTTTTCCGCTAGGCCGCGTCAGCGTCGAGGTAAACGATACCGGCGAAATCATTTCGCTCGCCTGCAATGACGATGAATGGTCCACAGCTTATGATCTTCCGCCCCTGCGAATCATGCAGATTCGCCTGGAGGGCCTGAGCCGGGTGAACCCCAAGCATGGACGCCAGGGGGCCGTCGAAATTGCTATCGACGGAGAGTGGCGGGCGCTGGAGGACGCGGATGAACCCGTTGCGGAGGGCTTCGAGCGCCTGCTGCGGGCGCATGACCCTGACATCATTCTGAGCGAGTGGGGAGACGCGATGCTGTTCCCCTTGCTGCTGAGGCAGGCGGCTAAGCGGAAGATTCACCTTTCTCTCAACCGCGATCAGGCGCCCATCCAGCGAAGCGCCGCGCGGAGTTATATGAGCTACGGGCGCATCCTGTTCAAGGAAAGCGCCAGCACCCTCTTGGGCAGGCTTCATATCGACGCACAGAATTCCTTTATTGCCGGCCAGTGCGAACTGGACGGCTTGTGGGAACTGGCGCGGGTGACCAAGCTTCCCATCCAATACGCCGCCCGGACCACCACCGGTACGGGCATTTCCTATATGCAGATGGAGCTGGCCTATAAGGACGGGACGCTGATTCCCGAGCAGAAGGCCGAGCCCGAAACACCCAAGCACCCCGATGAGCTTCTGGCGGCGGACCGGGGTGGACTGGTCTTTGCCCCGCGGCCGGGCTTCTTTGAAAATGTTGCGGAACTGGATTTCATCAGCGAGTATCCAAGTATCATGGCGAGATTCAACATCTCGCCCGAGACGGTCAATTGCGGCTGCTGCCCGGACGGACCGAGGGTGCCCGAACTGGGCTACCGGGTTTGCCAGCGCCGGCGTGGAATTACCAGCCGGGTTGTGGAACGGCTGTTTGAGAAGCGCCAGCTCTACAAACAGCAAGCCAGGGAGCATGTCCAGGATGCGGCGCAATGCAAACTGCGCCGCGATGCGCTCAAGTGGCTTTTAGTGTGCTGCTTTGGATATACGGGCTATAAGAACGCGCGGTTCGGCAAGATCGAGGCCCACGAAGCTACTAACGCCATGGCGCGAGAAAAACTGTTGGTAGCGAAGGAGACGGCGGAGAGGTCAGGTTACCGGGTGCTCCATGCCTTGGTGGATTCACTCTACGTCCAGAGACCCGAGGCGACGGGGGAAGATTACGAACGGCTAGCCCGGCAAATCGAGGCAAAGACCAGCCTGCCGCTGGCTGTTGAAGCCGTTTATCGCTATGTTGTTTTCCTGCCCTCCAAGC
>JBOGJX010000467.1:0-4261 GCA_050745285.1 Terriglobia bacterium | reverse complement strand
GTGTGGGAGGGTGGGCACACCGTGGTGACGCTTGATCCCCGGGAGAGGTTTTGCGCCTGCGGGGGACGCGGGCATCTGGAAGGCATCATGGGCGTCCGGGCCATGCGGCTGCGCTTTCTGGACTTGGAACCCGAGGAAGTTTTTGCCAACGCCAAGACAGGCGACAAACGCTGCGGCGACTTTGTGAAGCTCTGGCACCGCGCTCTGGCCGCGGCTACAGCCACCAGCATCGTGATGGAAGGTCCCGGCAAGTTCTTTATCACCGGACCAAACGCCCGGTTCATCGAGGTGGCGCGGCTCGACATCAACCTGCACGAGATGGTAAAGATGAGTCCTCTTCAGGGCAGCCAGTTCGAGACGATTGCTACGGATTTTGAAACAGGGATCATCGGCGCAGCCGTGAACGCTGAGATCGCGACGCGGGCTGCATAGCGCAAGACCAGCGTTTTTCGGTGGCCGTCTGGGCGTCCATTGCGCCGTCATTCCCGCGCAAGCGGGAATCTACTTGTGGATAACCACTCTTGTCGATGGATTCCCGCTTGCGCGGGAATGACTTTCACCTTAACCCGGTGATGGCGCGGGCACACCGAAACAGAACCTATACTCCCGACTACCGCATCAAATAAACTGAGGTCTTTAGCCGATGAAGATTGTTCTTGGGGCGGACCATGCCGGATTCGATCTGAAGAAAGACCTGATCACGTTTGTCCGTGATTTGGGCCACGAGATTCTCGACGTGGGTACCGATAGCACAGACCCGGTGGACTACCCGGATTATTCTGAGGCGGTGGGCTTGGCGGTGCGCGATGGCGGGGCTGACCGTGGCATACTGATCTGTGGCAGCGGCGTGGGCGCCTCTGTGGCTGCCAACAAGATTCCGGGAATCCGCGCGGGGCTTTGCCACGATACTTACTCTGCTCACCAGGGCGTCGAGCATGATGATATGAATATTCTGGTGATGGGTGGGCGCGTGATTGGCGAGGAGTTGGCGCGCGAGCTAGTGCGCGCCTATCTTGGCGCGCGTTTCACTGGCGAGGAACGCCACCGCCGACGGCTTGAAAAAATTAAAGCAATGGAGTTGCGTTACGGGTGAGATAGTGGCGCGCGGCGCTTGCCCATGTCCCAATAAGATGACCCGCCCGGCGCAGTCAGAACGAGGTTCGTAGGGGCGCTGCTTGCTGCGCCCCTACGAAGCAGCGTGCGGCGGAGCCGCAGGCTGTCCCCAGGTCGAGCAAGTGATTTGGACACGCTTGATGCCGGCATGGGCAAGCAGGAATACAAGGAGAAGAGCAATGAATAACTTACTGGGTTTGGAGCAATTGGGGCAGGCGGTGTGGCTTGATTTTATCCGCCGCAGCTTGATCACGAGCGGCGAACTGAAGAAGCTTGTGGAAGAAGACGGCTTGCGCGGAGTTACCTCCAACCCGTCGATCTTCGAGAAGGCGATTGCGGGCAGCACGGATTACACGTCGACCATCGACGACCTTTACAAGCGCGGCGAAACCGATCCGATGAGGATTTACGAGGGCGTTGCCATTCCGGATATTCAGGCTGCTGCCGATGTATTCCGGCCTGTCTATGAGCGCACGCAGCGGCGAGACGGTTACGTCAGCCTTGAAGTTTCCCCTTTCCTCGCTCACGATACGCGAAAAACCATTGAGGAAGCGCGCAGGCTTTGGAAGGCCGTGGCGCGTGAGAATGTGATGATCAAGGTTCCCGGAACCCCCGAGGGACTCCCCGCGATCGAGCAGCTCCTTGGCGAGGGCATCAACATCAACATTACCCTTCTTTTCGCCGTGGATCGCTATGAGCAGGTGACGGAGGCATATCTTGCGGGACTCGAAGCCCTGGCTGCCGGCGGCGGCGACATCAGCCGTGTAGGCAGCGTGGCCAGTTTCTTTGTGAGCCGCATTGATACGCTTGTGGATAGCCAAGCGGCCGCCCGCTTGAAGACGGCTTCGGACGCCACGGAGCGCGCGCTGCTCCGCAGTATCATGGGTAAGGTGGCCATCGCCAACGCCAAGCAAGCCTATCAACTCTACAAGAGCGTTTTGGCGAGCGACCGCTGGAAGGCTCTGGAAGCGAAGGGCGCGCAGACGCAAAGGCTGCTCTGGGCCAGCACCAGCGCCAAAAACCCGAAATTCCGGGATGTGCTCTACATCGAAGAGTTGATTGGCCCAGACACGGTAAATACCATCCCCATGCAGACGCTCGAGGCTTTCCGCGATCATGGGAAGCCGCGCCTAAGCTTGGGAGAAGATCTGGATGAGGCGCAGGACACGATGCAGGTGCTAGACCAGGTCGGCATCTCCATGAAGGGCATGACGGACCAATTGCTGAAGGATGGCGTTCGCCTGTTTGCCGACGCGTTTGATCAACTGCTGAATGCGCTGGACCGCCAGTGCAAGATCGGCGTGAAGGGGCGCCCGGACCGTTATTCTTATTCGCTGCCCCAGCCGCTCTCGGACTCGGTCAAGGCCTCGATTGAAGATTGGCACATCAAGGGCAACGTGCGGCGCTTTTGGGCTCGCGATTCCACGCTGTGGACGGGTGCGGACGAAGGAAGCTGGATGGATTGGCTCGGTATCACGGAGGATCAGATCTCGCACAAGCATCATCTGGAAAGCATCGCCGCCGAGGCCCAGCAGGCGGGCTTCACCCATGCGTTGCTGCTGGGCATGGGAGGATCGAGCCTCTGCCCGGAGGTGATGTCGGAGACGTTCGGCAAGATTCCGGGCCGGCCGGAGATGCACGTTCTTGATTCCACCGATCCGGCGCAAGTCAAAACCATCGAGGGAGAGATCGATCTTGCTCACACGTTGTTCATTGTCTCAAGCAAGTCTGGCAGCACCCTCGAGCCTAACATTTTCAAGGATTATTTCTTCGCGCGCGCTTCGGATGTTCTGGGCGCGGAGAAGGCTGGAAGCCACTTCCTTGCCATTACCGATCCGGGATCGAAGCTGCAGCAACTGGCTGAGAGCAGCGGGTTTCGCCACATTTTTCCCGGTGTGCCGGGCATCGGCGGCCGTTACTCGGCCCTTTCGGACTTCGGAATGGTCCCCGCTTCCGTGATGGGGCTGGACGTACCCAAGCTGCTCGACAACGCGGAGGTCATGGCCACCTCCTGCAGTTCCTGCGTGCCGATTGAGAAGAACCCGGGCGTCACGCTGGGGCACGTTCTCGGAACGCTTGCCAAGCACGGGCGGGATAAGGTGACCATCATTACGTCGCCCGGCATCCACGAATTTGGCGCGTGGCTCGAACAACTTTTGGCTGAGTCCACCGGAAAGCAGGGCCGCGGCTTGATTCCCGTGGACGGCGAGCGTCTCGGGGCGCCGGAAGTCTACGGCAGCGATCGCGTCTTTGCCTATCTCCGGCTGGATGCGGCGCCGGACGCGGCGACCGATGCGGCAGTTGACCGGCTGGAAAAGGCGGGCCAGCCTGTTATCCGCATTTCGCTTGAGGACAAGTACGACCTGGGACGTGAATTCTTCCGGTGGGAGGTTGCCACGGCAGTGACCGGCGCCATCATTGGCATCAACGCGTTCAATCAACCCGACGTCGAAGCCAGCAAAGTGGCCACGCGCAAGCTGACCTCGGAGTTTGAAAAAACCGGGAAACTTCCCGCAGAAAAGCCTATCGCCGAGGACCAGGGCGTGAAGCTCTTTGCCGATCCTGTGAACGCTTCAGCGCTCACGAAAGGGCCGGGCGGCAAAACCCTCGCGGGTATTTTGCGCACGCACTTTGGCCGCCTTCAGGCCGGAGATTACTTCGCCGTGCTTGGATATATCGAGATGAACAAAGCCCACGAAGAAAGGCTGCAGGCGCTCCGGCACGCGGTGCGCGATTCGAAGCACGTCGCCACTTGTCTCGGCTTCGGGCCTCGCTTTCTGCACTCAACCGGTCAGGCATACAAAGGCGGCCCGAATACGGGTGTGTTCCTGCAAATTACCTGCGATGACGCGGCAGACCTCCCTGTGCCCGGCCATAAATTCACCTTCGGGGTGGTAAAGTCCGCCCAGGCACGCGGCGACTTGCAAATTCTCGCCGAGCGTAAACGGCGGCTGCTGCGCGTGCATCTTGGGCCTGATGTGAAGGCGGGGCTGGAGACGCTCGAGGCGGCGGTGAAACATGCCTTGGCGTAGTAGGTTGCCGGAAAGCGGGTGGCGGCGGCTTCGTGCCGACGCTAGGGCATCAAGAGGTAGCTATGGCTCGGGGGAATTGTGATTCCTGCGCTCTCCCTTTGGGCTGTTGTTCATGT
>JBOGJX010000466.1:0-23108 GCA_050745285.1 Terriglobia bacterium | reverse complement strand
CCCAAAGACGGCGGGTGCAGCAAGCGGCGCCCCTACGAAACAGCAAGCGGCACAGCCGCCCTTTATGGCGGGCCGTTCGGCTAATTTGAACGGCGTTGGTATTACACCGTGCCCTGGGAAGCAGGCTAGCAGATGAAGTTCAGCAAATACCACTGTTGCATTGCGACTCTGACGGCGCTGTTATTGGCTCCGGCAGCCATCGCGCAGAACCTTGCGCCGGGAAATAAACGCGCTTCTTCATTTACCCCATGGACCTTTCAAACGGACTTCCGCAATGGAATTCCGGGGTGGCTCAGCTATCCGTTGGCCCAGGATGAGGGGTTTGATCCGTCGCTCTATACCACGCATGAGGGAGCGCCCGCACTGGTGCGAGATGTTGTTGCCCAGGGCCAGAAGATTCTGCGTGTCGGGTTGCTGCGGCCGTTGCGGTTTCGCGCTACGCCATCCTTGATTCTTGAATTGAGCTATGCGCTGGACATGGGTGGGCGCGTAAGCCGTGCACGCATAATACTGGCGGCCACAAACGGCCAAAGGTACATCCATTCAATTCCCACTGGCCGGGGAACTCACCAAGTCCAGATCAGCGGCTCACAGTTCGGTCTTCCGGCGGCGGGTGTCATCATAGAGGCCATCGTTGTTGAAACGGAGGTTGGCTCTCCGATTCTCGGGTCGCGCAACCACCTCACTTTACGCATCCTGAAAGTAGAAGCTGAGCGCCCGCCTTCTCTCTCCCTTGAAGCTCCTCAGATCGCGTCTTCCCGGGTGAGTGGGGTCAGCGTGGCGCGCCAAGTCGTCACCACACAGGCTCACCTTGAAGTCCGGTTGGGACCGGGACCGGCTGGGCGCGCGGATTTCGACAATGGGTTGGGGAAACTGGCCGTGGAGAAACGCATTCCGGAGAAAAGCGCAGGGGATTGGCAGGTGAATTTTGCGCCGGCAGCAACCGAATTTTCTCCCGGTCTTTGGTCGGCGGAGATCCGCCGTGGGGCCGCTCAGAAGGATTTCCGCTTCCTGGTGCTAGGGAAGATGCCACCTCATCCACGAATTCTTCTCACTGCCGGCCGGCTCGCCCAATTGCGCTCGCAGACCAAACTAGTCGATATTGTGCGCCAGCAGGCCGCACAGCTTCGAGCCAGCCTCGCGTATAATCCGGGCGCAGGAGGAAATATCGCGCTCCTCTCCCCGGCTTCCGTTTTCCCTGGGCTGGTTCAATATTTCCAATTGATGGAGGATTACAGCCGCGCCATTGCCTTCAACGCTCTCGATTTCCGGCTCAGTAGGAATCGGCAGGCTTTGGAGAGTGCCCGTAAAGCCCTCGAGACCATCTCTGATTGGCCCACCTGGACCCCGCCCTGGTTTCCCGCGCACGGACTTCATACTTACTACGAGGTCGGCGTGTTCACGCAGAGAGTTGCGTTTGGCTATGATTTGATTTCTGACCAGCTTAGCGAGATGGACAAATCGCGGATTGCGGACATATTCTGGCGCAACAGCATCCAGCCAACACTGGATGATTATTTCTTCAATGACCGGCTCCCTACGGCCGCGAGCAATCACATGGCTAACTCGGTAGGCGGAGCAATTGCCGCATGCGTGGCCCTCGATGGTGATGCGCCGGATTGGAACGACCGCCTTGACACTGCCTTGGCGGAACTTACCACCGCATATGGGAGCCTGCTGAAGGGATTGTTTCCAGGCGATGGGAGCGAGGCTGAACCCGCGGGGTACGAGGACTTTGCCATGGAGGGAATGTCCTGGGGCGCGGCGGCGCTTCAAGCTCTCGGCATCCGTCCGCCGGGCACGGACCGGATGCTGCAAGCTTTTTGGTGGCTTCGCTACGCTCGATTCACGCCGGAGTTGTTCCTGGATACGGGTGATTTCGATGGCGAACTTTCGTCCTTGACGGGGTATGCCTGGGGAGCGGAGAACGGAAATAGTCCAGCCCTGCGGGCGTTCTACGGCACGGCGGCCACCCGTACACTCCCGGGCATTCTAAAGGTTGAACATACCGGACGCAAGCTTGAAGTGGCGCCCGGCCTCCTTGACCTTGTGTGCTGCACGCGGGCCGCGGCTCCCGTCCCGAATCCACCTACTGCGCGCATCTTCCCGTTGCGCGGCAGCGCTGTGATGCGGAGCGGCTGGAGCCCTGGCAGCACGGTTATTTCTTTACGCGTGGGTCCGTGGTTCAACCACGAGCACCACGATCAGGGAAGCTTTCAAGTTGCAGCCTGGGGAGAGGAGTTGATCAGCGAAGCGGGCTATACCGACTATTACAAAGATCCCCGTTATGCGGATTACTTCACGCAGGCGCCGGGGCACAACACCGTGGCGCTTGACGCCGATCCATTCAGCCAGGGGGACTATGATGGCCGCATGTGGCAAGCCCTTCAGCGCCAAGCGAGGTTTCAAAATCATCTTTTTTCGACCGGCATCGATTACATTCTGGCAGATCTTGCACCCGCTTATCACGACAGCGGCAGACTCCAACAATACTCGCGCGAATACATATTCATCAAGCCGGATATTCTCATTGTGCACGACCGGCTGCAATCTGCGTTGCCGCACAGCTACACTTTTTTCCTGCACGTGCCGCCAGGCGATCACGCAAGTATTGCTAACTCCCGGGCGCTGATTCACGGCGCGTCCGCGTCCGCGGCAATGACGGCCGGCGGCGGAAACGTGCGATGGACCATCCAGCGTGCTCCGGTGCCCGATATTGCTTACGTTAATCTCGATCAGGATTCCGTCAAATCCCGCGAAACCTTGCGCTTGGATTCACCGCCGTCCCCATCGGCTGATTTTCTGGTTGCCATGCGCTTCCAGAAAGGGCCCGGGGCGGCTAGACCGCTCACCGGGTTTCACGCTCTGTCTGGAGAGGGATTTACCGGCGGCCCGGCTGACAGCATGGCAATTATTTTCCGCACCGGGCCTGGATCCCTGATTCTCCGCAACACACCGTTGGGCAAGTTAGTGTCTGATGGGGATGCGCTTGCTATCAGGCGGCGCGATGGGGTCACGGACGCCTTCGCCGAACGGACCCGCACGCTCAACCTCGCTCAATCTCCGCTGTTTTCAGCGGACCCTTCTCCGGTCAGCGTCGTCATGCGTGAGAGCCCATTAGCGGAAAAAGTGTGGGTGGATTGCTCGACGGAAACGAGTCTTCGCATTCGCACACAGCAGCGGGCGGTCACGGTGACGATTGATAAGGTGAGTGTTCCGGTACGGGTGCATCATCATACGATCTCCGTAGCTCGAGTGCCCAAAGGAGAACATCTAATTGAAATCCGGTATTGAACCGGCGTTACAAGAGATTACTGGCTGGAACTTGTTCGACGCCAACGCTCGGGTCGGACATTCCGGCGTGCACGGGGGTCTTGCTGTGGAAGTCCCGGAATTAATCGCCGAAATGGATCGCTTTGGCATCAAGCGGGCGCTAGTCTCGCACTTTGCAGCAGAAGAGTATGATGCCGAAGAAGGCAACCGTGAGCTTTCTCAAGACACGCGGGGATATCCGGACCGAATGGTTTCAGCGTGGGCCGCGTTACCGGACTCCGCCTCCATTAAGGCCCTTGCGGAACGGCGCCCGATAGCCGTTCGCCTTTCCTTCGGAGTTTATCAGCATAATTTCTCACCGGCGCGATGGTGCTCCGGCGAGCTTTATGAATACCTTCAGACAAATGACGTCCTGACGGTCATCCAGCGGCAGACAATTGAGTGGGACTCGCTCGAGTCCTTGCTCAAGAATTTTCCCGGCTTGAAGGTGTTGCTTCTTGAAACAGGGTACAGAGCCGACCGCTATCTTTTCCCGTTGCTGCGCAGCTTTTCAAATCTCTACTTTGATAGCTCAACCTATGTGGCCCACCGGCAGCTTGAAACTTTCGTCGAAACCTTCGGCGCCGGCCGGCTGGTTTTCGGCAGCCGCCTGCCGCTCTATACGCCCGGCGCTTCACTGGCTGTGCTCGCCACAGCCCGGATCTCCGATGAGGCCCGTTTATCCATTGCCGGCGGCACGTTGCGCCGTCTTCTTGAGAGAAAGGCGAGATGAGATCCCCGGTTCCCATCTACGATTGTCACGGCCACCTGGGAACACACCCGGATTTTCCCAGTTATAAAAATGATCCCGCGGAAATGATCCGCGTAATGGACCTTCTCAATATTGAGGTTCTGGCCATCACGTCGACGCGCGCATGCCATAACAATTGTCCGAGGGGCAACGCGGAGGTGGCCGAGGTCTTGAAGCGCTATCCGCGCCGTTTTCGAGGATATGTCACGGTAAACCCCAGTCCATCGGGAGAAGCTCTCGCCGAGCTCGAATGCTGGAGCGATTTCCATCGTCCGCCGCTGATCAAGCTTCATCCTGATCTCCATAAGTATGCGGTGCACGGGCCGGACTGCCGCCCGATCTGGGACTATGCCAACCAGACCCGGGCCGTGGTTCTTGTACATACTTGGGACTCAGACCCGCGTTGCGGACCGCTACTGCTCGCGCCGATCGCTCAGGAATTTTCCCATGCCAGGATCATTCTTGGCCATTCCGGGGTGACTTGGCGGGGATATCAGCAGGCAATCGAAGTGGCGGTCACGGCTCCAAACACTTTTCTAGATATTACAGGATCGCAAAGTCACCGGAATATTCTCGAAGTTGCTGTAGAGCGACTCGGCGGTGAACGCATCCTTTTCGGCTCAGACATGCCGTATCTTGAGGCCGCCATGGCGCTGGGACGGGTTTTAACGGCCAGGATTCCCGATCAGACTAAGGAATTGATTTTACGAACGAACTTTATGAGGCTGATCGGGGAGTGAAGACAAGAAATGAGAAAACGGGCGGTCACGAACTGTAGGGCCGCGCCGTGGCGTGCCCACAGGCGCGGCAAGCAGCGCCCCTACACCTTCAAGACTTTTAACCGTACCGTAAGCCCTCTCACCCGCCGCGACGGGAAGCGCTCCTTCCCCGCGGCGCCCTCTGCTTGTGGGAGAGGGGGGCCACGAAGTGGTGGGTGAAGGCTTTGGCGGCACGGCCAAAACCGTGCCCCCCAGCGCACAATCCATGATGAAACGATTGCAATGATGATTGCCGCGGAGGAATGATGGATCACGTCAGATTGGGAGTTATCGGCCTGGGAATCATGGGAAGTCTTTACGTGAAGATATACTCCGCGCATCCAATGGCCGACGTCGTGGCCGTCAGCGCGTTGCGTCAGGAGCAAGTGGATGAAGTACGCTCACGCTACGGGGTACACCATGGTTATCTCGACTACCGCGAGATGCTCGAGCGCAAAGACATTGACGCCGTAGTGATTGCGACGCCCGACCGGCATCACTTTGCGCCGGCGCGCGACGTTTTGGAATCCGGCAAGCACGCGCTCGTTGAAAAGCCCTTCACGACGAGCGTGGGTGAGGCGGATGAGTTGATCCGCGTTTCCGAACGCGTGGGTAAATTTGTGCAGGTAGCGTTCAATCACCGCTGGCTATCGCCTTATCAACAGGCCAAGGAGATCATCCAATCCGGCCAGATCGGAGCGCCGCTTGCAGGCTATGCGCGCAAAAACGACACTATCTTCGTAGCAACCGATTACATTTCCTGGGCGGGCGAGACCACTTCGGCTTGGTTCCTTTCGTCCCACGATATCGACCTCATGCGTTGGTGGCTGGACGCCGAGCCCATCGAAGCGCGCGCCTGGGGCCGCAAGGAGGTGCTTGCCGCCCGTGGCATTCCCACCTATGATCTCATCCAGGCGCAGGTGAAATTTTCTTCCGGCGCCTTTGTCACTTTCGAATCCGGCTGGGTTTATCCAAACAGCTTTCCCTCGATTGTTGATTCCTTTATGGAAGTGATCGGCGCCGCCGGGCACCTTCATATGGACCGCAAGTGTGAGTCGATCGAAGTGAGCACCAACGTTAAATTCTCCTATCCCAAGGGATTTCTGAACACGGAGATCTACGGGCGTATGCGGGGCGCGTTTCCTTCGTGCCTCGAAGATTTTCTCTTCGCCATTTGCGAAGGAACCCAACCGCACGTGACGGCGATCGATGGCCGCCAAGTCACCGCGGCGCTGGAGGCCATCCATCGCTCGCTCGAAACCGGCAACTCGGAGCGCGTCCTCCCGCTGCCAGCCAGGTTTCCAGGGATTCAATGAGAGGCGCCAAAATTGACGATCAAACTCAGCCATGAGCCGGCGGTATTCCTCCTTGTCGATGCCGGAGCCACGCATGCGCGAGCGCTGGTGTGCAATTCGCGGGGCGCGGCTCTAGGTCACGGAAGCGGAGGTCCGGCAAACGCCTTTGCAGTGGGGGATCGGGCGGCATGGGCCAATCTGCTTGTTTCGATCCGGAAGGCGCTCGCCGCGGCGCACGCGAGAAGAGAAAATATTGATGTCGCGGTCGTCGGAAGCGCGAGCGTAGACCATTCGGGTCATGGAAGCGCTCTGATCGAATCCAACCTCCGGCTTTTTTTGCGACGGGCTGATGTGCGCGTGGTCGCGGATGCGTTGATCGCCCTCGAAGGATCTCTGATGGGAGGGCCAGGAGTCGTTGTCGTGAGTGGAACGGGATCTATCGTTCTGGGTAAGACCGCTCAAAATGAGATTGCCAAAATCGGAGGGTGGGGGCCCCTTTTGGGCGATGAAGGAAGCGCGCAGTGGGTCGGCAGGCAGACTCTTCAGGCAGCCGCTCGCGCCACGGATGGCGCGGGTCCGCCAACCTCCCTGGTTCGTGCGCTTCGGCGTCACTTCCGTATCCATTCGTTCGAGCAAATCATCGACGTGGTTTATGAACACCCCTGGACCCCCGCCGAACTTGGTGTTCTGGCCCCACTCGCCGCCAGGGCGGCGCAGCACGGGGATGCTGTGGCGATCGAAATCTTCCGGTGTGGCGGGCAGGCGCTGGGGATCCAGGCCGCCGAGGCTGTGCGCCGATTAAGATTGAAGCGAGCAAAGGTCTCTTACCAGGGGGCGATGTTTTCTGTGGGCGCGCTGCTCCTCGATCCCTTGCGCATAAGTCTCCGGCGGCATGCGCCAGGAAGCCGCCTCGTGGAACCCGTCTTGCCGCCCATTGGCGGGGCCTTCCTGCTGGCGATTGCCGCAACCGGAAGCGCTCCCGCCACGGCGGCCATCACTGCCTTTCAGAGGAACTGCCATGTCTAAGCTTTGGGCGGGCTGGTCAAAACGCGAGTTTACCATTCCGATTGGCCATCGTATGGCCGGTTATGTTGCTCGTGAAAAACCTTCCACCGGAAGGCTCGGCCCACTCTTTGTTCGCGCTCTCGTCCTCAAGCAAGGGAGATTAACAGCCGGGATCATTGTGGCCGACCTTTTACTGATCTCGAATCGTTGGGCTGAGCGACTGCGATCCCGTTTGGCTCGTGTCCTGGATACTCGCAGGGAACACATTATTGTCGCAGCGACGCACACGCACTCTGGGCCGCAAGTTGATACCCGTCCGTTTGACTTCGCTTCGGGTCGCGAAGACAGGTCGGTCGAGAGATCGCTGATGCGCTCTATCGAGCAGCGCATGGAGCGGGTGTTGGCTGAGGCGAAGCAATCAATCGAACGGGTTAAGGTTGCAGCCGCCCACGTTCCTATTCGCGGCGTCGCAACCGATAGGAATCATCCGAATCGTGGTAAAACGCAGCGGCTATTCCTCGTTCGCTTCCAAGGCAAGTTGAACTGCGCCGTTCTGGGCGTGTACGGCTGTCATTCTACGGTATTGGGTCCGGACAACACGCTCCTCTCTGGGGATTTGCACGCGGAAATCGCGCGCAGCCTGGAGAAAAGCGTGAACGTCGTCCTGATGACTACCGGCGCCGCCGCCAACATCAGCACTCGCTTCACACGCAGCGCTCAGACCTCACGGGAGCTTTGCACTCTTGCGGCAGAAGTGACGCGCCAAGCCGCAATGGCGCGTTTCCGCCCTTTGCGTGGAGCAAGGCTTGCTATGCGGGCGCAAACTACCCGCCTTCGCGTGTCGAATCTCGAAAGCGTTCCACCCTCAAAAATTCGGAAGACCGGGCGGCTTGGAGTTGTTGGAACGGAGGCCAGGTTGATCAGGGAGCGCCTGGCTCGTGCGCCTGAATTTGCCTCCGGCTCGATTATGGCGCCGTTGACCGTGCTTCGGATCGGGACCATCGACTTGGCTGCGCTGCCGTTTGAAATTTATTCGGACACCGGCGAGTTTCTCTGGAAGCGCACGCGGCTGATCCCAATTTGCTATGCCAACGGTTATTGGGGCTACGTCCCATCTCCCGCTGCCGGTCCTGAGGATTACGAGACCATCTCATCCCCATTCGTCCGCGATGCGGACGCCAAATTGCGGCGGACCCTTATTTCTCTTATGAAACGCCCGACGAGATAGCGTCATACCGCCTATATTGAAATTGCAAAGACACGTGACAATAAATCCTGCAACGGTTTGACAAGCAATCAAGGGTGTAATTGAAACTTTTGCTGGGCGGAAGCGGAGATGCATCTTTCTTATTTGTTCTGCGCGTTGGGCGTGATCGGCTACAGCGGGATCTATCTTCTACTGGGAGGAAGTCAGAAGAAGAAGGGTGACCCCACCGGAGTCAATCTGGTCATTTATTGTGTCGGGGGGGCCCTCAGCGTTGGGAGCGCATTGCCGCTTCATGCTGCTGAGTTTCCGCGAGGCGTGTTGTTCACGGGATCGCTTCTCGGCATCACGTCAGCCGTAGGGCTGCTAGGCACGATTTTGGCCATGCGGGCCGGGATCGCTGTCAGCGCCGTCAACACCGTCCTGAGTCTGGCCATGATCGTTCCCATTGTGCTCTCCATGGTGTTCTACCATGAGATTCCCCATGCCAGAACTTTTGCAGGCATCGTCTTTGCGGGTGTCTCCGTGTATCTGATCGAAGGGCGGAAATCCTAAGATGATTTGGCTGATCATTGCCTATATCTTTAACGGCCTCGCGCAATTTTTTGAGAAGTATCTTCAGGTTCACGGTCTCGGGGCCTATATTCCCTCTGCCCTGATCCTGATGTATGGCGTTGGCATCGTAGTCAGCGTCGCCGTCGTTTTTATCTCTCGCGGTAAGGTCTCACGCACCGAGCTATTGTGGGGAGCCGGTGTAGGCATTTGCTCGTTCGGTGGAAATTTCAGCGTTCTGAGCGCGCTGAAGAGCCTCCCTGCTTACACGGTATTCCCCATCGTGGTCGGGGGGCCCATCGTGGTTGTTGCAGTTTGCTCCTGGCTTTTTCTGGGAGAGCGTTTGAGCGTATCCGCAAAATGGGGGATCGTGTGCGGGATCATTGCCATCGCTCTTCTCACGATTCAATAGGCAAAGGCCGCTAAAAAGCCAGGGCAGCGTGTTAATTTGCTGGTTCATGATTGCCGCACAGCATCTCGACTATTAATGACGTCTCCTGATCAGGGACGACAATCCAAAGGACGATCACACCTCGTACCATCATCTGAAGACGCTATAGCGGAGGCCGGAGCGGGTAGCGCAGACCTGTACTTTTCAGGTCTGCGCCTTATGCTGGTCCAGACGGAAAGCTGCAGAGTTTTAAAAGCAAAACTCTGCGCTACAAATGCAAACCTACCCGCTTCGTGTCCGTTGTATTCTCCTGGCCTGATGCCTTGAAGACAGGTGTAGCGGCGTTCATTGAGGCTAGATCGCCACCTGTTGCGCCGGATTGACCCACTGCGGGCCGATTCTGCTGCTTGCATTTCTGCAAGCGTCTGAACGATAATCATAAGGCTTATGCCAGTAACAAACCGGTTGAAGACGTGGGATGGCGCCTATTGGCTGGCGCTCGCAGTGGGGATGGTTCTGCTATGCGTGAGCTGCAATCCGGCTAGCGTGGCGTTTCGCCAAGGCCGCAAGGCTGAAGAACAGAAGGATTACGACACCGCAGTCATTCACTTTGAGCAAGCGCTTAAAGAGCAGCCCAACAACACCCATTTTATGATCTGGGCGAAGGATGCCCGTTATAAGTCGTCGTACGCCCACACGGATCGTGGGCGAAAGCTCCTTGCCCAGAATCAGCCGGATGCCGCGGCGGGCGAATTTCAAAAAGCGATCAGTATTGATCCCAGCAATCAGGCGGCGGCGCAGGAATTGCAGAGAATCTTGTTGAAACAGTCTGCCGCGCAGCAGCGCCGGGAACAGGCCATCCGGCGGGCGATGGAGCAGCGGGATCAGTCGCAAGTCTCCGGTGTGGTGACGCTGAAAGAACTTTCCACGGAGCCCATAGCGCACCTTCACCTCTCGTCTAGCAGCAAAAACGTCTTTGAGACCCTGGGCAAGCTCGCGGGCATTAATGTGGTTTTCTACTACAATTTGCAATCCACGACCATTTCCCTCGATCTGACCAACGTGACGATTCTTGACGCTCTGAAAGCTGCCGCGGACGAGGCCAATGTTTTCTGGAAACCGATCACCCCGAACACTATCCTGATAGTTCCGGACACGCTCACCAACCGCCGGGAGCTTGAGCCGAAGGAGTTGAAGACGATCTATCTGCAAAATCCCCTGCCGCCTTCGGACCGCACGGCCATCCTCACTGCGGTGAAGGCAGTGGCCGGCATACCGCAGGGAGCATTTGAGAATCCGGAAACGAACTCGATCACCGTTTATGACACGCCGGAGAAGGTGGCGGCAGCGGCGGAGCTTATTCACAACCTGGACCGCGGCAAAGCGGAAGTCCTGATTGACGTCACCGTGCTCGAAGCGGATAAGGACCGCGTGCGCGACCTGGGCCTCGCGCCCGTTCCGTTGAGTGGCACCGGCACGATGGCGGCCGTCGGATTCGCTCCTCCCGGCACGGGCACGACGCCCGCCGGCGGAACGGCAATTCCTCCAAATCTGACATTGAATAAGCTGGGCAGAATATCGACGAGTGATTTCAGCATTGAGTTGCCGGGTGTCATAGCGAACGCGCTGTTAACCGATTCAAGGACGCACATTCTGCAGAACCCGCAGGTTCGGGTGACGGCGGGCGAAAAAGCGACGCTGCACATCGGCTCGCGCGTACCGTTTGCCACGGGAAGTTTTGGCGTTCCGTCCGCTGGGATAGGAGGCGGGGGCGGTAGCGCGTTTGGGTTGTTGGCCAACACGCAGTTTCAGTACCAGGACGTTGGCGTCAGCCTGGTGATAACGCCGTATGTTGCCGCCAACGGGGATATTGTCCTGAATAATAAAATTGACATCTCCGCGGTTGGAACTCCCTCAAACATCGGAGGTCTCGAAGAGCCGACGTTCACGCAGCGTACCGTAGAGCATACGATCCGCCTGAAAGAGGGAGAGGTGAGCCTCCTCGGCGGGCTGATTCAGACGCAGACGACGAATGCGGTTTCCGGCCTTCCGGGATTGGCGAATATACCATTGCTGCGGTATCTTTTCTCGACCACGACCGCTGAGACGACCGATCAAGAGGTGCTGATCATGCTTGACCCTCACGTGATCCGGTTGCCGGATGTGTCGAGCGCTTCCGGGCAGGCTCAGGCCGCCGACGCATTGTCCAGTACACCCTCTGTTCCCCCTGCTGCTGCGCCGCCTCCGGGAGTTCCGCAGTGAGATGGAAGCCTGAAGGTGCAAGAGAGCCCGAGCGAGGCTTCACGCTGGTCGAGCTCGTGGCGGCCATGGCCATCATGATGCTCCTCGCCAGCGCCGCCCTGCCGCTGGCGCGGGTCCACGCGCAACGCCTGAAGGAAGTCCAGTTGCGTGAGGATTTGCGCGAGATGCGCACGGCCATCGACCGCTACAAGGACTTCACCGACCAAGGTTTGATCCCCGTTGAGCCCGATACCTTCGGCTACCCGCCCGATCTTGAAACGCTGGTGAAGGGCGTTCCGGTCAAAGGCTCGCACGATATGCGTTACCGGTTTCTGCGCAAGATTCCGGTGGATCCAATGACGGGGCAGGCGGACTGGGGCTTGCGATCAATGCAGGATGACCCGGATTCGGACGACTGGGGCGGCCAGAACGCGTTTGACGTTTATTCGAAGAGCTTGGGGACCGCGCTCGACGGTACCCCGTACTCGTCCTGGTAGGTTATCGTAGCGGCGGGGAGGACGCCGCCGCTACATAACTAGAGGGTGGGAGGAGTAGCCACGGCACGGAGTTTGTGCCGTTGGATTTCAAACCGGCAAAGACCCACGGCACAAACCGCGTGCCGTGGCTACCGCTGTGGCCAAACAATATGATTTTGCGGGCAAGAAGAGAATCGCGAGCCTTATCCGACCGCGGCACGGCTTCCAGCGGCTTTACGCTGCTCGAGCTGATGTTCGTGATGACGATCATCCTGATTCTGGCGTCCTTCGCCCTGCCGACATACACCACCATGGTTCAGCGCGCGCGCGAAGCTGTGCTGCGCGACGACCTGCAAACCATGCGCAACCTGATTGACGAGTACACCATTGATAAGCAGCAGCCGCCGCAGGCGTTGCAGGATCTGGTGGATGCGGGTTATTTGCGCGGCGGAGTTCCCAACGACCCGATAACGGGATCGAACAATTCATGGAAAGTGGATATCGAAGACGTGCCGACCTCGCCCGATCAGGCGCAGAGCGGGATTGTGGATGTACACAGCGGGTCCGATGCAAACTCCCTTGAAGGAACGCCCTACAGCGGCTGGTAGAAAAGCAGAAATCAGAAGTCAGAAGTCAGAAACTCGGTCCACGAAACGCTCCAGTTTCTAATTTCTGACTTCTGATTTCTAATTTCTGATTTGAGTATGGAATTTCTCTGCAAAGTCGCCACCGCGAGCGGTCAAGTGTTGAGCCAGACCGAGCAGGCGGAGTCTGAGGCCGACGTGCGGCGGAGCCTTGCCGCGAAGGGCTACTATATTTTTTCGGTCCGTCCGAAGGATTGGCTGGGCGCGCAGTTTGGCACATTCCGCCGCCGGCGGGTCCGGTCCGATGATTTCATTATTTTCAATCAGCAGTTCCTGACGCTTTCGCGCTCCGGGCTTCCGCTGCAAACGTCCCTGGGGTTGCTCGCGCGCCAGGCGCGCAATCCTGAGCTGCGAAGGGCGCTCGAGCGCGTGCGTGATGGCGTGCGTGCGGGCGCGCTGCTCTCGGACGCTTTTGAGTCAACGGACAGTTTTCCCAAGATTTACGCTGCGACGGTGAGAGCCGGGGAACGCAGCGGCAGCCTGGACAAGGTGCTTGCGCAATTTCTCTCTTATCAGAAGATCACCCGCAACTTTCGCAAAAGGATTCTGGCGGCGCTCATCTATCCCGCGTTTCTGATCCTGTTCCTGATGATTCTGGTGACCTTTGTCGTCAGCTTTATCGTGCCGCGATTCGCGGAGCTTTATTCCGATCTCAGCATCAAGCTTCCGCACCTCACGCAGGTGACGATTGCGCTGTCGCTCGGCGCGCGACACTGGGCGATTGAAATTCTGCTGGCCTTGATTCTGGCCGGGTTCGGCCTGCGCATGGCCTGGCACTCGCCCGCCTTCCGCATGGGGTGGGATCGAGTCAAGTTTAAGCTGCCTATCGTCGGGCCGCTGCTACTGAAGTTTTCCGTGGCGGAGTTTGCGCGCTCGCTGGGCACGCTGCTGCAGGGCGGGCTGCCGATTATCGAAGCCTTGGAGACCACGCGCGCTTCGATCACCAGCCCATTGATTGCGAAGGCGGTTGAAGACGCGACCAATGAGGTGAGCGGCGGCCATTCCTTGGGAGCGAGCCTGCGCGCGACGGGAATCTTTCCGCCCACGGCGCTGGACATGGTGGAGGTTGGCGAGGCCACCGGCGCCCTCCCCGCGATGCTCGAGAGTGTGGCGGAGTTTTACGAAGAGGACGTGAATATTGACATGTCGGCGCTGGTGGCGCTGGTTGACCCGGTGATGATTTCTGCCGTCGCCATCGTCGTGGCTTTTGTTCTAGTGGCTTTTTACTTACCGCTCTTCTCGCTGTATTCGCAGGTGCCGTGAGGAGCTATCAGCATTCAGCCTTCAGCAACAGCATGGGTGTCAGGTTCCGGGTTTCAGATTTTTTGTCAGGGCACGGCTTCAGCCGCGCCGCCAAAGCCCTCAACCACCACTTCGCGGTCCCCCCCTCTCCCTCAGATGGAGAGGGGATGGGGGCGAGGGGCCATCGCTTATGGCATGGCTAAAGCCATGCCCTGACAGTCCCGCGCGACGCTACTTTTCGGTGAAGGCTGACGGCTTGTAATTGAAAAGATGGAAAAGCCGCAGAGTTTCAAAAGCAAAACTCTGCGCTACACTCGTCACTTGTCACTACATTTATGCCTGATTCTGTCATCCAAATCGAGCTAAACCGGGCGCGCGAGCTGGCCGGGCGCTACCGCTTCGAGTTTGTCGACCTGCGCGATTTCCGGGCCGACAGCGAGTTGCTGCAATCGATTCCGCTGGACCTGATGGTGAAATACGAATTTTTCCCGCTCGAAGCGCATGACCACGGTCTTACCATCGCGGTGTCGGACCCGTCCGGGCTCGACCGTCTCGATGAGCTCGAGCTTAAGCTGGCTCGCCGGTTGAGGGTGAAAGTCGCGGCTGCCAGCCAACTGCGCGACTTGCTGAAGACCACGGAACCTTCACAGCGCGTGCTGGACGAAGCCACGGAAGACTTCCGCGTAAACTCCACTGCGGATGGGCAGGGCGATGATGAAATGCTCTCGCTCGAGCAACTGGTGGAGGGGCGAGACGCGAACCCGATGATCCGGCTGGTGGACTCCATCATCTTTTCCGGCCTCGAGCATCGCGCGAGTGATATTCACATCGAGTCTCGTGACAACGCCGTGGTGGTGAAGAACCGCGTCGACGGCGTGCTGCGCGAGGCTATGCCGCCGCTCGCGCAGGAGTATCAGTCAAACCTGATCACGCGCATCAAGGTGATGGCGGAGCTCGATATCGCGGAGCGGCGCGTGCCGCAGGACGGCCGCTTCCGCGTGTTTTACAAAGGCCGTCCCATCGATTTCCGCGTTTCGATCATGCCCTCGATCAACGGCGAGGACGCAGTGCTGCGCATCCTCGACAAGGAATCCCTCAGCGAGAAGTTCCGGCAGCTCCGCTTGGACGTGCTTGGATTTGACGACCGCGAGCTGAAGCGCCTGCGGCGATTCATCCGCGAGCCTTATGGCATGGTGCTGGTTACAGGTCCGACGGGGAGCGGCAAGACCACTACTCTCTACGCCGCAATTTCCGAGATCAAAAGCGACGAGGACAAGATCATCACCATCGAAGATCCGGTGGAATACCAGATTCGCGGCATCACGCAAGTGCCGGTGAACGAGAAGAAGGGCCTGACATTCGCCCGCGGCCTGAGGTCGATCTTGCGCCACGACCCGGACAAAATCATGGTGGGCGAGATTCGTGACAATGAGACCGCGCAAATCGCCATTCAATCCGCGCTGACGGGCCATCTGGTTTTTACCACGGTACACGCGAACAATGTGGTAGACGTGCTGAGCCGGTTCCTGAACATGGGGGTTGATCCTTATCATTTCGTTTCCGCGCTGAATTGCATTCTGGCGCAAAGACTGGTGCGTCTGGTCTGCGAAGGGTGCAAGAGGCCCGTGAAAATACCCTCGGAACTGTATGAGGAATCCGGCCTGGACTACAACGTCTGGCGGGACGTGGTGATGGTGGAAGGCGCCGGATGCCCGTTATGCAACCAGACGGGCTTCCACGGGAGAACGGCTATCGGAGAGCTGCTGGCGCTGACCGACCCGATTCGTGAGCTGATCCTCGAGCATCGTTCGACGGCCGAGCTCCGCCGCGTGGCTCGCCAGGAGGGGATGACAACGCTGCGCGAGTCCGCGTTGGAAAAAATCCGCGCGGGGGTAACGACGCTCAAGGAAATTAACAAAGTGACGTTTGTGGAATAGGGTTGTGTTGTAGCCACGGCACGGATTTTGCGCCGTGGGCCTTTTTTTGTGGGCTTCGCTCGGGGTAAACTCCGCGAAGGATTTGCATGAAATCGAGATGTAGCGCAGAGTTTTGTTCTTAAAACTCTGCGGCTTTTTATGATTTCGCAACAAAGGCCGCAGAGTTTCAAAAGCAAAACTCTGCGCTACGCCTCCTCAACTAAGGGGGGGAACTGCCATTTTCATGTCGGCAAAGGATCTGCATGAATTGGAGAGGCAAAACACACATCCCGAATGGCGCGCCGGCGAAGAACGGCAGCCCTACCACTCTGCCTGCGGCGATCATCGAGATTGAGTCCGGGTTTGTGATGGGCGCGCGCCTCGCGGGCGCACCCAAGGCTGGCCTGCGGCGGCTGGCGGTGACAGGCGTAGACGGCGGCATCGTCAATCCCTCGCCGCTCCTGCCGAACGTTTCGAACCTTGATATGCTGGGCCAGGCCATCGAGACCGTCTCGCAGTCACTCGGCAACGGCGGCGGGCGCACCGGGCTGCTCCTTCCGGACGGGGCTGTGCGTGTGAACGTGCTCGAGTTTGATACTCTTCCATCCAAGACCAGGGAGATGGAATCGCTTTTGCGCTGGCGGATCAAAGACAGCCTCGGCTTTGCGCCGGAAGACGCCCGGCTCTCTTACCAGGAAATCTATCGGGTTGTGGGCCGGATCGAGTTGCTGGTTGTGGCGGTAAAGGCGGACGTTCTGGCCCAATATGAAGCTGTGCTTGAGCCGGTTCGAGGTGGTCCTGTGCTTGCTCTCCCCGCAACCTTGGCCCTTTTGCCCTTACTTTCTGAGAGCGAGTCCGGCGCCCAGCTTCTGACCCATGTGTGCTCCGGCTGGGTGACGCACGCCCTGGTGGAAGGGGCGCGGCTGCGCTTTTGGAGGACCCGGCAGTTAGCTCATCCGGAGGCCGCTTCTGAAACCGGCGAGGTAGTTTCCGAAGCGGCCCGCGCGGTAGCCAGCGCGCGCGATCGCTTTGGCCTTGAGATCACGAAGGCGTGGCTTTGTTCGCGGCCCCTGGCGGGCGATGAGTTGAAGGTTGGGCTCGGCAACACTCTGGGTCTCCCGGTCGAGAACCTGCCGGTTGTTGTGAGCCTCGATTCGGAGCTTGGGGTGGAAGAGCGGCCGCTTTTCAATATGTTTGCGGCGCCGCTCGCGGGGCTTATCTCAAATGCCGGAAGGGCGTCGTGAGAATCCAGATCAATCTGGCCCATCCGGAGAGCCGTATCGAGCGGAGCGTTTATGTTTGGACGCCCGTTGTCATTTTGGTGGCTGCTGTGCTCCTCGTTCGCCTGCTATTTTCCGCTGGGCACGAGTACGTGCAGTACCGCAGCGTGCACCATTCGGCTTTGCGCTATCAGGCGGAAGTCCAGGAGATGCAAGTGAAGGAGGTCCGTCTGGGATCGGTCCTGCGGCGACCGGAGACATTGAAGCTTTACGGGCAAATCAATTTTCTTAATGGGTTGATTGACCAGAAGCGGGTGTCGCTCTCCGGACTGACGCTTAAGGTGGCGCGCCTTCTGCCCGCTCAGGCGCGGATCACCGGGCTTGCCCTGGTTGAAACTGAGAAGGGACCGGTGGTAGACATCAGCGTAGAAGGATCGGGCCATGCCGTGGCCGGCGAGTTTTTGAACAACCTCGAAGGATCGCCGGATTTTGACGGAATCACGGTGACGGACCAGTCCTTTGCCCAGACGGGTCCCGAGAAGGGCCTGGTTACGCTGACGTGCAGCGCCCGCTACGTGGGAAAAACCGTCCCGGGAGCGAGGGCTGAACAAGCACAACCATGAGCCAGCAAAGGAGAAAGACCTGGACTCGGACCGCGGCCAAGGTGATCCTGATCGTGATTGCCCTGGATGTGGTTCTTTACGCGGCTGTCGATCAGCCCCTGGCGCGCCTCCTGACGCACGAGCAAGAGCGCTTCACGGCCACGCGCGTGCAATGGCTCCGCCAAAGGGACGCCCTGGCGCGCATCGAGAAGCGCGACGCCGCGCTCCCGGTGGATCATGAGCAGCTCCAGGCATTTCTAAAGCATCACATTCCGCTGCGTCACGAGGGCTTTTCGAGGGCGGCCGGGTTGATTCAACGGCTCACTCAGCAATCGGGCGTCGAGCTTACCGGCATAAAATATTCTCTGGACAAGACCCACTCGGAGCCGCTTGAACACCTGGGGCTTGAAACCAGCGTTCAGGGTCCGTTTCCAAACCTGCTGAGTTTTGCTCATGCGCTTGAGACGTCCAGCGACTTCATCGTGGTGCGGAGTTTCACGTTTGCCGGAGGGGACCAAGGCGTGTTAGCCTTGCATGTGAAAGCAGATCTTTATATGGCGCCATGAAAAAGAAACCGCTCGAAACCGCCGCGACAATCGTTCTGGGTGTAGTGTGCGCCGGGCTGATCTTCCACCTAGCCATTCGCGTGCGCGACGTTCATGCGGGCGCGCCGCCCATTTCGACTCCGGATGTGCGTTCTCCACGCCACACTGTGACAGATGCTTCGAGCCGCGATGTCCGCACGGTCCGCGCCGCCTCTGTGGCCAGCGCAGGTAGGGCGGACTCTAATCCGAAGGGTCCGGTCCTGAACCTCGCCTTGTATCAGGAGCTTCAATCCCAGGCGCTTCACACACCTGATCGCGATCCCTTCTCATTCGAGCCTACGCCCCAGCAGTTGCAGCAAGCGCGCCGTGCGCGGGACGTCCAGATCGCCGCTTCCGCCGCCGCGCCGGGGCCGCCGCCCCCACCGCCCATCCCGTTTCAGGCCGTGGGCTATAGCGTCAAAGCGCAGGGCCAGCTTGAGGCCTATCTTGCCGACACCCAACAGGTTTACGTGGTGCATATGGGCGGCGAGTTTGACAAACGCTACCGGGTGGTGATGATCACGCCCGCGATGATTGAGATCGAGGATGAATCGTTACACCGCACGGTTGAATTGCCTTTCCCGCAGTAGGCCGCGAAGCGCTGGCTACGCGCTGATCGTTCTGATGATCGCGGTCACGGTGCTGCTGATTTCGCTTACCGCCGCCCTGCCCAGCGTCTACCAGGAAAGCCAGCGCCATCGCGAAGAGGAAGCGATATTCCGCGGCAACCAATACGCGCGCGCCGTCTATCTTTTTCATCGTAAGATGGGCCGCTTCCCCGTTTCGGTGAAGGATCTGCTGAAGACCGATAACATGCGTTTCCTGCGGCAGTCCTATCGCGATCCTCTCAACCGGAGCGGTAGATGGCGATTCATTCACGCCGCCGCCGGGGGAATCCTCATTGATTCATGGAATCAGACGGCGCCCACGGCCGGTCTATCTCCTCATGCTTCGGCTCTGGATGCGGCTTCCGGCCGCGCTATGAATCCCGCCTCCACAAACGGTTCGGCGGCGTTCGGAGGTGTGGGATCCTTTGGGGCCAGCAGCGGCGGCACGGGGAAAGGCAAGCCGAAGCATCCCCCTTCTTCTTGCAGTGGTCCGCAAGATCAAACCCAGGATTCCTCCGAGCAGACTGGAACTCTGTTGGGCGCCTTTATTGTTGGCGTTGCCCCTTGCAACGACCGGCAGTCCATTCGCGTTTTGGACCACAAGGATCATTACGACCATTGGGAGTTCCTGGGCCTGGGCTACCTGGAATACCGGCTTCCGCAGACCACCGCCCCGAACGCGCTCCACCCTCTTCAACCTACGCCCGCTAACCAGATGGGCACTCCTAACCAACCGGGCCAATCGGGCCAAACAGGAACGCTCAACGGGCAAGGGACGCCGGGAACGCCGCCATCTAATCAGGCTCAGGATTCCAGCGGCCCCTGAAGAAATCGGGGCTTGCCACAACCGGCTGCGAAAATGGTCAAATTCCGCTTCTTGAGTTGGGGACGAGTAAGGCGGTAGGTGAGGCGCCAAAATAAAATAAATAACACCCACTGCGAGAGGTGGGAGGCGTGAGCGCGGGTACCACGTGGCCCTACGGCACAAGCTGTAGGTGGGGGGCCGCTGCGAGCGAGAATCGCGAGCCGTTGATTCAATGCAAAAGCCGATTCTTCGCTTAGAATGCTAAAAGAAACCCTTTAGCAATCTGCCGTCGGCTACTGCTCTTCCGTCAGCGCTTCAACCCCGGGCAGCTTCATTCCAGAAAGGAATTCGAGAGAAGCGCCGCCGCCAGTGGAAATGTGGGAAATCTTATCGGCCACGCCGGCCTTGCCCACCGCGGCCACGGAATCACCGCCTCCGACGATCGAAACAGCGGGAGAGCTTGCGACCGCGTGCGCCACACCGAGCGTGCCGTGGGCGAATTGGGGAATCTCAAAAACACCCATGGGGCCGTTCCACACAATCGTCTTCGCGCCGCCGATGATGCCGGCATACGCGGCGAGCGTGGCGGGACCAATGTCCAAGCCCAAGCGGTCTGCCGGGATCGCCACGGTTGCCGCCATTTCGGCCTGTGCCGCGGCATCAAGCTTATCCGCCACTACGTGGTCTTTGGGCAGCATCAAGGCTACCTTCCGCCGCGCAGCCTCCTGAAGTAGCTCCCGCGCCAGATCGAGCTTGTCGTCTTCCACTCGGGACTTGCCCACTTCAACCCCCTGCGCCTTGAGGAACGTGTAGGCCATGGCGCCACCAATGAGAATCGTGTCCGCCTGAGCCATGAAGTTTTTTAGGAGATCGATTTTGTCCGAAACCTTGGCGCCCCCGACGATGGCCACATAGGGATGTGCCGGGTTTTCCACGGCTTTGCCAAGATATTCGAGCTCTTTATCCATCAGGAAACCTGCCGCAGCGGGTTGAAGCAGGTGAGCAATCGCTTCCGTTGAGGCGTGGGCGCGGTGGGCCGAGCCGAACGCATCCATCACGTAGAGGTCCGCCAGAGCGGCAAGCTTTTCCGCGAACGCGCGGTCATTCTTCTCCTCTTCGAGATGGAAGCGCACGTTTTCCAGCAGCAGCGCCTCGCCGTCCTTGAGTTCGTTGGCCTCTTTCTCAGCCTCAGGCCCCACGCAATCACCGGCAAACTTCACCGGCTTGCTAAGCAGCTCTGAAAGCCGCGCGGCCACTGGGCGCAGGCTCATCTTGGGATTCGGCTTGCCTTTTGGCCGTCCAAGATGCGATGCCAGAATCAGGCGCGCGCCGTGCTCGAGGGCATAGCAAATCGTCGGCAATGACGCCCGGATTCGTGTGTCGTCCGTGATCTTCGAGTCGTCGTCGAGCGGCACGTTAAAATCCACCCGCATAAACACGCGCTTGCCCTTCAGATTAATGTCTCGGATGGACAGTTTAGCCATTGTTAGTGGTCCTTGGTCAGTTGTCAGATCGTTGTTCGTGATCGTATGTCTTTAGTGTTCAGCCAGCTCCTATCGCGTGAAGCTTTAACGCCGTGAAACTCCTTATATGAATGAAGTCCCTGTCGAGGGTAAAGAGGACGGCTCCATATTCAATAGCAAGGGTTGCGATAAGGGCATCGGCGGTGGTCAAGGCGACACCATGCGAGCGGGCAAGCCGAACCAGGGCGGCGGCATTCCGATACGTCTCGAAGCCCCGCGGCTCAAGCAGATCCCAAAGGCGCAGGTGACGTTCGATGGGATCTACATCACGGCTAAGTCCCTGGAGCACCTCTGTAACGATGAAACCGCTTAATACTAGAGGTTCCGATTCAGCGATCAAACGCCGGAGTTCGTGCCCACCCGGTCCGGGCGCCTTGTTGAAGAAATCAATCCAGACCGAACTGTCGACAAGGATCAGACCCGGTTTCCCCGCAGCGCCTTAAGATCTCCCTTCCAGACGCCGCTGCCGAAATGCCGCAGGATCGCTTTCCGCTCTTCCGCCTTCACTAATGATTCCAGCGCCCGATGGACGATCTGCCGCTTCGTTTTTAGATGAGTTAACTTGGCGGCCTTGCGGATCAATTGGTCGTCGATATCGATGTTCGTCCGGCTCATAAAATCACTATACACCATTTTCTATGAAATTGGTGTATCTGAGCGCCTTACGCCCGCCGGATGCCTACTGCTGACTCGCCACAAACTTCACCAGGTCACGGACGCGGCAGGAGTAGCCCCACTCGTTGTCGTACCAGGCGGTGATCTTCAGGCAGTTTCCGTCAATCACTTTGGTGAATCCGGCGTCAACGATCGCGGAGCGCGAATCGCCGCGGAAGTCGGTTGAAACCAACTCCTCGGTGGTGTAGCCCATGATGCCCTTGAGCGGGCCTTCGGCAGCCCTTTGAAAAACATTCTGTAATTCTTCCGTGGTGGTATTTTTCTCGACAAAGGCGACCAGGTCCACCAGCGAAACGTTGGGCGTGGGAACGCGCATGGAGTAGCCGTCGAGCTTTCCCTTGAGTTCAGGCAATACCAAACCCAAGGCCTTCGCAGCTCCTGTCGTCGTTGGGATGATGGAAAGCCCCGCCGCGCGCGCCCGCCGCAAGTCCTTGTGCGGCAGGTCGAGCGTGCGCTGGTCGTTGGTGTAGGAGTGGATGGTGGTCATCGAGCCTTTGACAATGTGGAAATTGTCGTTCACCACCTTCGCTACCGGCGCAAGGCAGTTCGTCGTGCAGGAAGCGTTTGAAATGATATTGTGCTTGGCGGGATCGTAGTTCTTCTCATTTACGCCGAGCACGATGGTGATGTCCTCTCCCTTGGCCGGGGCGGTGATGATCACTTTCTTCACCGTCCCGCGCAGGTGTTTGGCCGCATCCTCGGCCTGGGTAAACATGCCGGTGGATTCAAGCACAATCTGCGCCCCGAGCGAGGGCCAGTCGATCTTGGCGGGGTCTTTCTCTTTGAATACTCTGATCTTCTTCCCGTTTACGCTGATGCTGTCTTCGCCGTGGCTCACTTCGGCCTGCAAGGTCCCGAGCACGGAGTCATGCTTGAGCAGGTGGGCCAGGGTCTTCGGGTCCGTCAGATCATTGACGGCCACAAATTCAATTTCCGCATCCCCGAGCGACGCACGCAGCACGTTGCGCCCAATACGCCCGAATCCGTTGATTCCAACTTTAACCGGCATGAAGTGTTCCTCCCATCAAGTTTGCCGCTAAAATGCCAACCTTTTATGTTAAAAGGTCCGGTGGGGATTAGTCAAAACTTTTATCCGCGGGGCAGCGTGGCGAGAACTATTGTTTTTGGGGCAGGATAATGGAGGCGGCTTCTAATTTGTAGGAACAAAGACTTAACAGTCATTCATATCGCTTTGCGACACCCGCAAAGCACGAAACGGGATCTGAAAGGGCATGGCTTTAGCCATGCCGGCAGGAAGTCGCGAATTACACTCTCCCGCTGCGGCGACGGGCGGGGAGCCCGTC